>JAHENE010000081.1 GCA_024643305.1 Thiobacillaceae bacterium
AGGATGCGAAACTGCCAACCGGCCTCGGACGAGGCCAGAAGGTCGCCATCAGCGGGTTCGCCGGCCCTGGCGGAATCATCATCGCCACTCGTATTGATGCCGTGCCTATGGACAGCCCGGACAGCATCATCGGCGTAACTGGCTTCGACGGACAAGGCCGAAGAACAATAGGCGGCGTCTTGCTTGACGGACCCGGCGCCGATCTCAAACCGGGCATGAACACCATGGCCGAAGGCCGTTTCGACAACGGCCGCCTGCAAGCCGATCGAGTAGCGCCCGATGCACCGCTGTCTCGCGCCGAGCGCCTCATCATCCAGGGACCGATAAAAGAGTCGGGTAAAGGCAGGCTGAATATCGACGGCAGGCAGCTTGCCGTCGATCCGAGCGGCCATGGAAAACAAATTCTGCCGCAAGCTGGCCAGTGGGTTCGAGTAGAAGGGCAGCGACACGGTCATGAACTGCTGATCCAGAAGATCGATATCCAGGAAAGAGTCCTCCCCAGCCACAACCGGGAGAGCGACCGATCCCCCAAAAAAGGCGAGGGTCGAACCTCACGTGAAGCAGAAGAGCACGGCCGAACCGAGAGGGCAGAGAGGGTTGAAACGCCTGAAACACCCGAAAGAATCGAATCTCCGGAAGGGGTAGAGAGGGTTGAAACGCCTGAAACACCCGAAAGAATCGAATCTCCGGAAAGGGCAGAGAGGGTTGAAACGCCTGAAAGGGTGGAACGCAACGACTCCCGAGAACGGGACTGAGGCTTATTCCGCGCAGCATCGTTTCGTCAGCCCAAGCACTCCACGACGCATTGCCGACACCCAAGAACTCGGGCTGGGATCACTGCAGCTTTTTTCATACCGGTTTACATTAAAATTAGTCATCCCCTTACTGATTGAAATCATGCGTTCACTCCTCTTACTGACAGTCTGTCTCCTCCCCATTACCTCCTCCGCTGAAGACAAACTGTCGCTCAACACCGGTCTCGAATACACCAGTGGCAACTACGGTGCTACTACTGATACAGATATCTGGAGTTTGCCCATTGGCCTCAAATACCAGACCGGCCCGTTGACATTTCGATTAGGGACCTCCTGGCTGCGCATCACCGGCCCTGGCGGCGTAACACCTGAAGGTGAACCAATTGGCAGCCCCGGTGCGCGCTCCACCGAACATGGCATGGGCGACATTACAACTTCGCTTACTTGGACCTTGCTGGACACAGAAAAGTCCCCCTTCGGTCTCGACGTGGGCGGAAAAGTAAAATTCGGCACGGCTGACGAGAAAAAATATCTCGGTACCGGCAAAAACGACTACGCCCTTCATACTGAAATCTTCAAGCACATCAATGCTTGGTACCCTTTCTTCAAACTGGGATACAACTGGAAGGGCGACCCTACTGGCATCAACTACAATAATGTATGGTTTGGAAGCACAGGAACCAACTACAGGTTCTCCAAAACCTACTCTGCCGGCGCTTACTATGATTGGCGGGAAAAGCTTACCCCAACCGGCAACCGGATAAGCGAAGCCACTGTTTATTTCAACACCAGGCTGAATGAAAGCAACAAGCTGAACATCTATCTGATCAAAGGTTTCAGCGATGCAAGCCCCGACTGGGGTGCAGGCCTTTCACTCAGTCACAGGTTCTAATCTGCAATACCCGCAGCCGCAACTAGCCGGGGCGACCCGGCTTTTTTGTCGCCTCCACCCGCATAAAACGGGCACAAAACATCGAATCAACCTGTCAAATCGGTGCGCATTGGATAAAATGAAACAAGCTATGGACACCGTCAATCTCACCAACCACTTCCTGATCGCCATGCCCAACATGGCCGACCCCAATTTTTCCGGCACCCTGACCTACATTGCCGACCATGGGGAAGAAGGCGCGTTGGGTGTAGTGGTCAACCGGCCCATCGACCTGGGCCTGTCCATGTTGTTCGATCAAATCGGTCTTAGCCTGCCAGAGAGCCTTAAAGACAAGATTGTGTATCTTGGGGGGCCGGTCCAGCAGGAACGGGGCTTCGTGCTGCACACCCCCACAGAGCCCTACTCATCTACGCTGAATGTCACTGACGCTGTCAGCCTCACAACCTCCAAAGATGTGCTGGAAGCTGTTTCACAAGGCAAAGGCCCGACCAAGTTCATGGTTTCACTAGGGTACTCTGGGTGGTCTGCCGGCCAACTTGAAGACGAGATGGCGCAAAACGCCTGGCTGTCGGTGGAAGCAGACCCCCACGTCATTTTCGACCTGCCGCCTGATGAACGCCTGCCCGCAGCCATGAAATTACTGGGCATCGATTTTTCGAATCTATCCGACGAGGCCGGGCACGCTTGAGCCAGGGTACGGTTCTGGCCTTCGATTTCGGCCTGAAACGCACCGGCGTCGCCTCAGGCGAACTGGAAATCGGCGTTGCCCATCCGCTCACAACCATCAAGGCCGACTCGCGCAATACGCGCTTTGCTGCAATCGATAAGTTGATAAATGAATGGCAGCCGGGCCTGCTGGTGGTTGGCCTGCCGCTCCACCCGGATGGCGCAGAACACGTGATGACGCGAGCCGCGCGCAACTTCGCGGCCGCACTGGAAGCGCGCTACCAGCTGGCAGTTTTCCTGCGCGATGAGCGCTATACCAGTGCAGTCGTGGAGGACGAATTTCGTGCATCAGACAAGCCCGGGGTAAAATTGCGGCATTCCGTGGACGCACATGCGGCCCAACTGATCCTGCAAGGTTTTTTTGATGAACGCGCCACTGCCTGACGTCGCCAGCCTGCTCAACAAACTGGCCGAGGAAATCCGCCCGATCCTGACACCAGATACCGCAATGGTCGGTATCCACACAGGCGGCGCGTGGATTGCCGAAGAACTGCACCGGCTCCTCAAGCCCAAGCTGCCGCTCGGCACGCTGGACATTTCTTTCTATCGTGACGATTTCTCGCGCATCGGCCTGCACCCCCAAGTCAAGCCCTCGGCCATTCCCTTCGTGGTCGAGGATCAGCCCATCCTGCTGATTGACGACGTGCTGCATACCGGCCGCACGGTGCGTGCCGCCATGAACGAGCTTTTCGACTACGGCCGCCCGAGCGCCATCCGTTTGGCGGTGCTGGTTGACCGCGGTGGCCATGAACTGCCGATCCGCCCGGATTTTTGCGGCATAACACTGGCAATTGAACCGCAACAGAACGTACAATTGACGCGCAATGAAAAAGGCCAACTCATGTTGACGGTTGCCTGACGTCCATGCCGGACTCGCAGCAACTTACCCCCGACGGACAGCTCAAACATTTATTGACGCTGGACGGACTGCCTTCCCGCATTCTTACCCAAATACTCGACACCGCCGAAACCTTCATGGATGTCGGCGAACGCGATGTGAAAAAAGTGCCGCTGCTTCGCGGTAAAGCGATTTTCAATCTGTTCTTCGAGGCGTCCACACGCACGCGCACCACCTTTGATATCGCTGCAAAGCGGCTGTCCGCCGACGTGGTCACACTAAATATCGCCGCCTCGGCTCAGTCCAAGGGCGAAACCGTGCTCGATACCATCGCCAACCTGAGCGCCATGCACGCCGACATGTTCATCGTGCGCCACTCGCAGTCCGGCGCTGCACACTTCATCGCGCGTCATGTCGCTCCGCACATTGCCGTGGTCAACGCCGGTGACGGCCGCCACGCCCACCCAACCCAGGGCCTGCTGGATGTATTCACCATCCGCCGCTACAAGGGCGCCTTCCACAACCTGCGCGTTGCCATCATCGGTGACATCCTGCACTCACGCGTGGCACGCTCGCAGATCCATGCGCTCACTACGCTGGGCGTGCCGGAAGTGCGGGTGATCGCGCCGCGCACCCTGCTGCCTGCGGGCGTTGAGCAAATGGGTGTGCATGTCTTCCACGACATGAAAGCCGGTTTGAAGGACGTGGACGTCATCATCATGCTGCGCCTTCAGAACGAGCGAATGAAAGGCGCGCTGCTGCCATCCGCCCAGGAATACTTCAAACAGTATGGACTCACTGCAGAGAAGCTCGCGCTGGCCAAGCCGGATGCCATCGTCATGCACCCAGGCCCGATGAACCGCGGTGTGGAAATCGATTCCGAAGTGGCTGACGGTGTGCAATCAGTCATCCTCAAACAGGTCACCTACGGCATTGCCGTGCGCATGGCAGTGATGAGTATTTTGCTGGGGCCGACCGCATCATGAAGATTCATATAAAAGGCGGCCACCTCATCGACCCCGCCCACGGCATTGACAAACCGGCTGATGTTTTCGTCGTGGCGGGCAAAATTGCTGCCATCGGACAGGCACCGGACGGCTTCCAGGCAAACAAGACTATTGATGCCCGTGGGTGTGTCGTATGCCCCGGACTGGTCGATTTGTCCGTGCGACTGCGCGAACCCGGCCTGGAATACAAGGCCACGCTGGAATCGGAAATGCTCGCTGCCGCCAGTGGCGGCGTGACTTCGCTTGCCATTCCGCCCGACACCGACCCGCCACTGGATGAACCCGGCCTAGTCGAAATGCTCAAGTTCCGCGCCAAAAACCTGCCCGGCCCGCGCGTCTTTCCAGTCGGCGCGCTGACGCAAAAACTCAACGGCGAAGCGCTTACAGAAATGGCCGAGTTGAGCGAAGCTGGCTGCATTGCCTTCTCGCAAGCCGATGCCTACATCGCCGACACCCAAATACTGCTACGCGCGCTCGACTACGCTGCCACCTTCGATTACCCGGTTTGGCTGCGGCCGCAGGATTCCAATCTTTCCCGCGGCGGCGTGGCACATGACGGTCCGGTTGCTTCACGACTCGGTCTGCCGGGCATCCCCGCGCTGGCCGAAACTGTCGCCATTTCCACCATCCTCCTGCTGG
This sequence comes from Thiobacillaceae bacterium, assembly GCA_024643305.1. GTDB lineage: Bacteria > Pseudomonadota > Gammaproteobacteria > Burkholderiales > Thiobacillaceae > UBA6918. Next base: position 4,858 of record JAHENE010000081.1, read on the forward strand.
CACGCCAGACTGGCGTACGACTGCATCTGGCGCGTCTGTCCACCCACGAAGGTGTAGGCATGGTGCGTGCCGCCAAACAGCAGGGGCTGAAAGTCACCTGCGATGTTTCGGCCAATCACCTGCACCTGTCGGAATTCGACCTCACCCGTTTCGACAGCAACCTGCACTTCATGCCCCCGGTACGCAGCCTGCGCGACCGCGATGCGCTGGTTGCGGGCGTCAAGGATGGCAGCATCGACGCCATTTGTTCAGATCACGCACCGGTGGACGATAACGAAAAGCAACTGCCATTCGGCGAGGCCTCGCCCGGCGCTTCCGGCGTGGAACTGCTTTTGCCGCTGACACTGAAATGGGCTGAGGAAAACGGCGTAGCGCTGATCGATGCCATCGACCGCGTCACCCGCGGCCCCGCACAGATCCTTGGCATCAGCAACGGGCAACTCAGCATTGGCGCCCATGCCGACATCTGCGTATTTGACCCCCAGGCCCGCTTTACAGTCACCTCAAAATGGCTGAAAAGTCTGGGCAACAACACCCCCTTCCTGGGCCTGGAACTGCCCGGTGTGGTGAAGGCCACCATCATCGACGGGCATCTCGATTACGAACGTACTTAAGCCGGCCTGACACCCTCCGGGCAAGTCCGGAATCGCGTAAAATACGGTTTTGCAAGCGTTTTTACCCATGCAGCGCCTAAGGGAAATCCCCTACAACTACACCTCGTTCTCCGACCGTGAGATTGTCATCCGCCTGTTGGGCGAGGACGCGTGGGCAACGCTCAACACCCTGCGCGGCGAGCGTAAGACCGGCCGTTCAGCGCGCATGCTGTTCGAGGTGCTGGGCGACATCTGGGTGGTAGAACGCAATCCTTTCCTGCAGGACGATCTGCTCGACAACCCGCGCCGACGCACCGCGCTGATCGAGGCACTCAACCATCGCCTGAATGAAATCGAGAGCCGTCGCCAGGGCAACGAACAAGTGGCGATATTGCTTGCCGCCGCTTTCAAGGCCGTTGATAAATTTTCCAGCCAGTTCGAACGCATTGCACAATTGCGCCGCGACACCCTGCGCACGCTATCGCGCCATACCCGTAAGGACAATATCCGTTTTGACGGCTTGTCTCGCGTTTCGCACGTTACCGACGCCACCGACTGGCGCGTGGAATATCCCTTCGTGGTGCTCACTCCGGACAGCGAGCAAGAAACCGTCGAGTTGGTTGCTGGCTGCATCGAACTGGGCCTCACTGTAATTCCGCGCGGCGGCGGCACCGGCTATACCGGCGGCGCCATTCCGCTCACCCCCTTCTCCGCCGTCATCAACACGGAAAAACTGGAACAGCTTTCGGGTATCGAAATGCTTCGTCTTCCTGGCGTGGACAAGGAAGTTGCCACCATCCACTGCGGCGCCGGGGTGGTCACGCGCCGCGTAATGGACATTGCCGACAGTACAGGGCTCGCCTTTGCCGTCGATCCTACCTCGGCGGATGCCTCCACCATTGGCGGCAATGTCGCCATGAACGCAGGGGGCAAGAAGGCGGTGCTGTGGGGCACGGCACTGGACAATCTGGTGTCCTGGAAAATGGTGACGCCTGACGCCAACTGGCTGCAGGTTACGCGCCTGGACCACAACCTCGGCAAGATTCACGATGCACCGCTTGCGCGCTTTGAAATTCGCCGCTTCAGCCGTGATGGCAACACACAAATCGGCGCATCTGAAATTCTGGAAATCCCCGGCGAACATTTCCGCAAGGTGGGCCTGGGCAAGGATGTCACCGACAAGTTTCTCGCCGGCCTGCCCGGCATCCAGAAGGAAGGCTGCGACGGCCTCATCACATCGGCGCGCTTTGTGCTGCACCGTCTGCCTGCGCACACCCGTACCGTGTGCCTGGAATTTTTCGGCCAGGTACGCGAGGCGGTGCCGGCCATCATCGAGGTCAAGGATTACCTTGACGCACATCCGTCCGCGATCCTCGCCGGCCTCGAACATCTCGATGCCCGATACGTAAAGGCTGTTGGCTATGCCACCAAGGCCAGCCGCAACCAGCGGCCCACCATGGTACTGCTGGCCGACATCGTCTCCGACGACGAGAACGCCGCCATGGAAGCTGCCTCGCACATCGTGCGCCTGGCCAATATGCGCCATGGCGAGGGCTTCATCGCCGTCAGCCCGGAAACGCGCAAAAAATTCTGGCTCGACCGCGCGCGCACTGCTGCCATCGCCGCGCACACCAATGCCTTCAAGATCAACGAGGACGTTGTCATCCCGCTACCACGGCTGGCAGACTACTCCGACGGCATTGAGCGCATCAATATCGAACTCTCGATCAAGAACAAGCTTGCCCTGCTTGAGCGTTTGAATGAATTCTTCAGCGGGACAATACCACTGTTCGAGGACGAGGACACCGTTGCCGATACCGGCATGACCGAAGACCGCCGCAATCGCGCCTTTGCGTTGCTGGATCATGTGCGCGCCCGCTGGCAGTGGTTGCTGGACAATCTCGATGCGCCGCCTTCCAGCGCAGAACTCGCCATCGCCAGCACCGACCTCGTGTCCGCCAGCGGCCATCCCAGCGTGTTCCACGCGCTGCAGGACCACACCTTGCGTGTGTCCTGGAAGCGTGAAGTCAGGAAGCCCTTGCAGGAAATTTTCGTCGGACGCGAATACCAGAACGTGTTGACCGAGTGTGATCGCATCCACAAAGGGGTATTGAAGTCGCGCGTATTCGTGGCCCTGCACATGCATGCCGGCGACGGCAACGTGCACACCAACATTCCGGTCAACTCCGACGACTACGCCATGCTGCAAACGGCGAATGCCGCGGTGGCCCGAATCATGTGGCTGGCGGAAGACCTGGGTGGGGTCATTTCCGGCGAGCACGGCATCGGCCTCACCAAGCTGGAGTTCCTTTCGCCGTCGGCCATCGAAACCTTTGCCGCCTACAAGCAGCAAGTCGACCCCAAGGGAAATTTCAACCGGGGCAAACTTCTCGAAGGCGCCGATTTGCGCAATGCCTACACGCCCAGCTTCTCACTGCTGGAAATGGAATCGCTCATCATGGAGCAGTCAGAGATTGGCGACATCGCCGATTCCATCGCAGACTGCCTGCGCTGCGGCAAATGCAAACCGGTGTGTAACACGCATATTCCGCGCGCAAATTTACTGTACTCGCCGCGCAACAAGATCCTCGCCACCTCGCTTTTAATCGAGGCCTTCCTGTACGAGGAGCAGACCCGGCGCGGCATTTCGCTGGCGCATTTCGACGAATTCAATGACGTCGCCGACCATTGCACCGTGTGCCACAAGTGCCTGAACCCCTGCCCGGTCAACATCGACTTCGGCGACGTGTCCATCGCCATGCGCAACTTTCTGAGGAAACACGGCCAGAAGAAATTCAGCCCTGGCGCGGCAGCCTCGCTGTTCTTTCTCAACACCAAGGATGCACGCGCGATCAAATTCATGCGCAAGTCCATGATCGAATGGGGCTATGCAGGCCAGCGGCTTGCGTACGGCGTTGGCAAAAAACTGGGGCTCAGCAAACGCCAGACAAGACAACCACCATCGACGACGGGCAGCACTTCAATTCCCGCCCAGATCGTCCATTTCA
>JAHENE010000082.1 GCA_024643305.1 Thiobacillaceae bacterium
GATGGCGCGCAGGTGTACAAGCCGCAATCCAGCGGCGCCGGATTCCTGTTCTGGGATATCAAAGACAGCATCCGCATCAATGTCGGCGAAAACGGAAAACTCGACCCGTACACCCAAACCTTTATTTCTTCCCCTTCACAGCGGATCGTGTTCGGCAGCGACGCAAATGATCCTGATCTGGAAGGCTCGCCTGTGAGTGACCGAATCTACGGCGGCGCGGGCGACGACACCCTCACCGGCAACCAGGGCAACGACATCATCGACGCGGATGCTGACAACGATGTGGTATTCGGCGGTTTTGAAAGCAATGCGGAAATGGAGAACGAAATGTCATGGAAGGAGGCGACGTGAATCTTCAGATATCGCCGATAGGCATCGGCATCATCGCCGTTTATTCCATCGCGGTGATTCTCGTCATTGCCTGGCCGCTATCGTACCTGCTGCGCGCCTGGCGCTGGAAATGGCTGCTGATCGTTCCGCTGGTTCTGCCGTTGCTGGCCGCGCCCTGGGCAGAAGAAGCGTGGATTGCCTGGCATTTTGAGCAAGCCTGCAAGAACGCCGGGGTGCATGTATATCAGTCGGTGGAGGTGGAGGGATATGCCAGTGACCTAAGTCGTTCTAATCCCCCAGCCGACACATCTACTCGACTGCTTTACAACGACCCCGTGAGATTGCGGGAGTTCGACGATGAAGGCTATCGATTCAAGGAACAGTTGCTTAGTGATGGGCGGGTTTGGCATGTCGAGCGGCACCCAGATGGGGTTTATGTTTCTATCCTTGACCACCCCGTAGCGCGCTACGTTTACAAATATACCTACCAACCCACGCCATATAAGACTGAAGAGGTGGTCGGCTGGAAACTTATCAAATCAGGAACCGTGGTTGTCGATGCAGAAACAAACTCCGTTCTTGGAAGAAACGTGACTTATACAAGGTTACCCAATGCCGCAGACTGGCAGTGGATACGTTTCTTTGGCAGTGGAGGACGTTCATGCCCTGATTCAGAAAAAGGCCCGTTCCAGCCAGCTTTTCCTGAATCTGTCTTAATTCCAATGAAGCAATAGGAGAAAATAATGTCAGCAATTCTCGACTATTACGAATATGCCAAGCTTGCCTCGGCTGCATATGTTCAACTTGAGGGGGTTGCTCCAGGTGCATCGTCATATTCAGGTAGCGCAGTTGCTGCACTAGCAAATTACCAAAACAACCAGTCACGTCTCCCCCTGGACTTAGCGAACCAAACATTTGACAAAGATTCACAAGTAGCCAATGGCCAACCCGTCTGGATCATTCCCACTGGCGGCTACAAAGGCAACGACGACGAGGGCTTCGCCGCCACCCTCTTTCAGCGCACCAACAGCGATGGCTCGATAGAAAAAGTCCTCGCCATCCGCGGCACCGAGCCCAATGTGGATGGGGGGTTGGATCTTTTCAAAGCTGACATCGGTCAGATTGGTTTTCTGGGTTTGGCGATTGGCCAAGCCGTTTCCATGGTCAACTACATCCGCCGACTGCAGGCCCCGCTAAACAGTCCGGTGCAGCAACTCGAATGGAACATCAGCACGACCAAGCCGACTGGCCTGAGCGTGGCCCTGCCAGACGGAAAGGGCTGGCTCTATTTCACGGAGAAACCGGCTGAGCCTGGGTTGGGCCTCATCAACCCCGGTGAACAGATCACTGTCACCGGGCACAGTCTGGGCGGGCATCTGGCAGCCTTGGCTGCACGCCTGTTCCCAGACCTGATCAGCGAAGCGTATACCTACAACGCTCCCGGTTTCGATCCGGTGACTGCCAATGTTGCCGAAACGGTGCTTGCTCTGCTCAACCCAGAGTTAAGAGCCATGATTTCGTTGACTGGCGGCGCGGCGATGCAACTTACGGACGAGTTTGTGGGCTTGGTGGGCAATTATCTGGACACCCCTCCCGCAGCCAGCTTCGGCCAAGTCACCATTCACAATCTGGAAAGCGAAGACCTGGATCCCGCCAATGACATGAGCTTGGTCGCCAGCGTTATCGCCGGCGCTCAGGTGTATGGCGAGGAGACTTTTGTTACTACTGAACGCAACAGCCATCTGATCGAACCCTTCATGGACAACCTTGCCTTGCAGGCACTGGTTTCACGCATGAACTCGGCGCTCGAATTTCCGGACATGACTCTGCTGTATCAGGCAGCATCAAACGAAATTGCAGACACCCAGGAAAAGTTGCTCGAAGCCCTTTACAAGGCCATCAAAGGTGAGGAGGTGACTTTGACGCCAACAGTCGATGCCCTATGGGACGATCCCGTCTGGGGTTTGGCCTGGATCGGATCTGGGAATATTGACGGACGGCGTGATTACTACAGCAAACTGGTTGAACTCGAAAATATCATTACAACCAAGCCAGCGCTTCATCTAGAGATACTGGCTAATACCAGCCACATCGAAATGGTGAACAAGGCGAAGCAGAATGACGTCGAGGGTCTGGCCTACCGCTATGCCCTCGCCAACCTGAACCCCTTTGCCATTTCGGGTGACGATGCGCTCTACGCGCAGGCCAATGCCCATGGCGAACTCGACCTCTATGCCCCCGCCACGGGCGAGGGCAGCGTAACCGAGCAGTATCTAAAAGACCGCGCCGCCATGCTCACCTGGGTGAACAAGATCAACACGGAAGACATCCAGCCGCAAACCATCGGCGAAGATGGCGCGCAGGTGTACAAGCCGCAATCCAGCGGCGCCGGATTCCTGTTCTGGGATATCAAAGACAGCATCCGCATCAATGTCGGCGAAAACGGAAAACTCGACCCGTACACCCAAACCTGGATTTCTTCCCCTTCACAGCGGATCGTGTTCGGCAGCGATGCGAAGGATGATGATCTGAAAGGCTCGCCTGTGAATGACCGCCTCTACGGCGGTGCTGGCGACGACACGCTCACCGGCAATCAGGGCAATGACTATCTCGAAGGCGGGCTGGGCGATGACACCTATATCATCAACCCCGGCGACGGCTACGACAGAATTCTCGATGTTGACGGGCAGGGCGTCGTCAAGTTCGGCGAAGTGGAAGCCAAAGGCCTCGCCACCGAAGGGCTCAACCCAGAAAAATGGATCAAGGTTGGCAGTGTCTGGCAAGACCAGGAACACGGCATCGTGTACAAACAGGTTAACTTGCCGGATGGCAGCAAGAATCTGCTCATCAGCGACCTTAGTGGCAGTGTTGTAGAAATAAAAGGCTGGTCCGCCGGCGAACTTGGCATAAGGCTGGGCGGTGGTACCGCACCCATGGCATCCCCCCTGCCCACCACCTCTACCTCCATTTCTGGCGACCTCAAGCCGCTTGACTCCGATCCTGCTGCATCGGGAACGCAAATCAGCTATGACAGCCTGGGCAACGCCATTGTTGGCAGCGAAGCTGACCCCAACCGTGCCGATACGCTTTATGACACCAGCGGCAACGACCTTATGCTGGGTATGGGCGGCAATGACGATCTCCTGGCGGAACGGGGTGGCGACGACATTCTGGATGGCGGCGCGGGTGACGACAAGCTGATTGCATACGCTGGCAACAACGTGCTCATTGGCGGCGCGGGCAGCGACATTTTGTCGGCCCTGGTGGGTAGCAATCAACTGTTTGGCGGAGAGCGGATTACCGATCTGGCGGGCTATATCCAACAGGCCGAAACCCAAGAGGGTAGCGGTGAACAGGGAGACTGGCTTTCTGGCGCCAGTGGCACCGACACCCTTGTGGGTGACACCGGCAACGACGTCATCCTTGGGGGCGGCGGCGAAGACCTCATCATCGGCGGTGCCGGTAATGACTATCTGCAAGGCGACAGCAGCGGGATGGCCAGCCGCGGCTGGACCATGACATGGGAGTCGATCAATCAGGGCGATCACATTCAGCATGTCCCGAATATAACCAGCGGCAATATTTACCCGACGACACCTGGAGGTGCGGACGTGATTTATGGCGGTGCTGGCATCGACTGGATCAATGGCAATGGCGGCAACGACATATTGGATGGCGGTGCCGATGATGATGTCGTTTGGGGTGGTGATGGGAATGATCTTGTGTTGGGCGGCAGCGGTAACGATGTACTGCTTGGAGATAACGGGTATCCGGATACAGAGGAAGGCGGCAACGATTACCTGCAGGGTGGCAATGGCAATGACAAACTTTGGGGTAATGGCGGCGACGACGTGCTGAAAGGCGAAACAGGAAATGACTATCTGGATGGTGGGTATGGAAATGACGTCATTTTTGGGGATGCGGGTAAAGACACGCTTTATGGCCAAGCCGGAGACGATTATCTGGATGGCGGATTGGGGGTGGATAGCCTGTATGGCGGAGAAGGTAATGACACGCTTGTAGGTGATGACGGTGATTACCTTGAGGGGGGCGCGGGCAACGACTTTTATGTCATTAATGGATTGTCCAGTGTGGAGATTTATGACAACGAGGGCGAAAATCTTCTCGCCCTGAATGATCTGGCCACGATTACACCGGAAATGCTACGTGTTGTTGATGACGGGTCGGCAATTGAACTGGATATGGGCAATGGCCAGAGTATTCGTTTTTCCAGTGGATTTGGCAGCAACATCTCATTGCAGGCACAAGACGGCACAGAGTTTGATCTTAAAAGTTGGGCTGCCCAATATGTGACCACCCCGATTAGATTGCAAAGCCATGATGCGGGAGGGCTTTTATATGGAGGTGCGGGAAACGACGTGCTCTATGGTGGCGAGGGTGATGATTACATAGAAGGCCAGGGCGGCGACGATACGCTTATGGGCAATGGCGGAAATGACATGCTCATGGGTGGATTGGGCGATGACACTTATATTGTTTCTGATTACACAGACACGCTTGACGAACTTTCCGACGAAGGTTACGACACTGTCATAAGCACGGTTACCTATACGCTTGGCAGCAATCTTGAAAGCCTGGTTCTTGATGGCTCGACCAATATCAACGGTACCGGCAATGAGCTCGATAACCTTTTGGTTGGCAACGATGGCAACAATACACTTAAGGGTTTGGGCGGGAAGGATATTTTGCGTGGCGGGGCTGGTGATGACACTTACGTTGTTACGGACAACATCGATGAATTGGTCGAGTTGTCTGACAATGGTTTCGATACGGTAAACAGCTCGGTTACCTATACGCTGGCAAACAATTTCGAGAGGCTGATTTTGACAGGAACGGCCGACCTGGATGGGACTGGCAATGCTGCCAACAATGTCCTGAAAGGTAACAATGGCAACAACACGTTGAAAGGATTGGACGGAGACGACACGCTGAATGGTGGTGCTGGTGCGGACACGCTTATCGGTGGTGCCGGTAACGATCTATATATATTAGACGATGCTGGCGACGTGGTAACGGAACTAGCGGGCGAAGGAACGGATACTGTCCACAGTTATATAAGTTATACCCTTGGCAGCAACCTTGAAAATCTCGTCCTGCTTGGAAGTGCCAATATCAGGGGAGAAGGAAATACTGACAACAACATTTTGATCGGGAACGATGCCGATAACACTCTGATTGGTTATGCCGGCAACGATTCCTTGAGAGGAAATGAAGGCGATGACTACTTGAATGGTGGCGCTGGTAACGACAAGTACTTTTTTGACCGTGGGGATGGCGCAGATAGGATAAAGGATAATCAGAACACATCGAACACTGACATTCTGAAGTTTGGGCCCGATATCACGGCTGAGCAGATATGGTTCCGTCAGTCTGGCAACGATCTTGAGATCAGCATTATTGGCACGCAGGATAGCGTCACTGTCGAGGATTGGTATTCCGGCAACGCTTACCATATTGAACAGATTAAATTATCAGATGGGGATGTCCTGCTGGATACCCAAGTCCAGGGACTGGTAGATGCTATGGCGGTTTTCAGTCCGCCAGATGAAGGCCAAACGGCTTTGCCAGACAGCTATCAGGCCGCACTCCTCGGGGCAATTGATGCGAATTGGACAAGTTCTTCAGATACAACCACAAGCACTACGTCCACCACCACCAGCAATACAACAACCAATACTTTCAGTGATGGTTCAACCAGTACAACTTCTGACGGTTTAAACGGCACGGAACCAATCATCACCCAGGGTGGGGGTGGGAGCATAGCCGTGTATTTTTCTTTCTCATAGAAAGATTCGCATCTTTTGCTGAGCATTCGCAGTCATGGGTGAATTGAAGTCATCCTTTACATCCACTAGTTCCTTGGATACTGGATTAGTCTGTCTGGTGATGCTGGCCAGACTTCATCATATTGCTTCTGACCCCGATCAGTTGTCACACCAGTTCAAAGCATCTGGCGAAGGTTTTGGTAGGGATGAAATCCTGCTTGCTTCAAAACACCTTGGTTTGTTGGTCAAGTACGTGAAGACAACCTTGGGCCGGCTTGATAAAACACCCTTACCCGCAATGGCCAGCGGCCGTGATGGACGATTTTTCATTCTTGCAAAGGTTGATAAGGATCAGGTCTTGATCCATGACCCGGCAGCAGGACGACCACAGAACTTATCGCTATCCGAGCTGGACGAACGCTGGAATGGTGAACTGATACTTTTCACTTCCCGTGCTTCACTTGCAGGGGAGATGAGCAAGTTCGACTTCTCCTGGTTTATTCCCGCCATCGTCAAATACCGCAAGTTGCTGATGGAGGTGCTGCTGGTCAGTTTTGTGCTTCAGATGTTTGCCTTGGTTACGCCGCTGTTTTTCCAGGTGGTCATGGACAAGGTGTTGGTTCACCGTGGTTTTACCACGCTGGATGTGATCGCTGTCGGTCTGCTGGTGGTGGTGATATTTGAAGTGATATTGAATGGGTTGCGTGGCTACGTATTTGCGCATACCACCAGCCGCATCGATGTGGAACTGGGTGCCCGCCTTTTCCGCCATTTGCTCAATTTGCCCATGGCATATTTCGAATCCAGACGGATAGGTGACTCGGTGGCGCGAGTAAGGGAACTGGAGAATATCCGAGCTTTTCTTACCGGCAACGCCCTTACTATTGCGCTCGATCTGTTGTTCTCTCTCGTGTTCATTGCCGTGATGCTGTACTACAGTGCATGGCTGACACTAATAGTAGTGCTTTCGCTTCCGTGCTACGGAATTTTGTCTGCACTGGCCACTCCTGTGCTACGCAGCCGCCTGCATGAAAAGTTCAATCGCGGAGCAGAGAACCAGGCTTTCCTGGTGGAGACCATTTCAGGGATTGGCACAGTCAAGTCCATGTCAGTAGAGCCGCAACTAACCAGACATTGGGACAACCAGCTTGCCGCTTATGTTTCTGCCGGTTTTCGTACTGCAACAATTGGCCTGTTTGCCAACGGCGGGGTGACACTTATCGGAAAATTGGTGACTGTGGCCACGATGTGGTTGGGAGCAAGGCTTGTAATTGGCGGCGAAATGACAGTTGGCCAGTTGATTGCTTTCAACATGCTGGCCGGCCAGGTTGCGCAACCGGTGATGCGGCTGGCAAATCTTTGGACGGATTTCCAGCAGACGGGTATTTCCATGCAGAGGCTGGGCGATATTCTCAATACGCGAACAGAACTTTCTGGCAACAAAAGCAGTTTGCCGCCAATACAGGGGCGCATCGAATTCGACCAGGTGACATTCCGTTACCGTCCTGACGCTGCCGAGGTGTTGCGCGGCATCAATCTGACGCTGTCGCCTGGTGAAGTCGTTGGAGTGGTGGGGCGCTCTGGTTCGGGCAAGAGCACGCTCGCCAAGTTGGTGCAGCGGTTGTATGTGCCAGAGCGAGGAAGGGTGCTGATTGACGGTATGGATCTGGCGCTTGCAGATGTGTCGTCACTGCGTCGCCAGATCGGCGTAGTGTTGCAAGAGAATGTTCTTTTCAACCGCACCATCCGGGAAAATATTGCGCTGGCCGATCCGGGTGCACCGCTTGAGATGGTGATGGCGGCAGCGAAACTGGCCGGAGCGCATGAATTTATTCTTGAGTTGCCGGAAGCTTACGACACCATGGTGGGCGAGCATGGTTCGACGCTTTCCGGCGGCCAGCGCCAGCGCATAGCCATAGCACGTGCGCTGATGACTCGCCCGCGCATTCTCATCTTTGACGAAGCGACAAGTGCACTGGATTATGAGTCCGAACGCATTGTCCAACAGAACATGAAAGCCATCTGTCAGGGGCGTACCGTAATTATCATTGCCCACCGGCTTTCGGCTGTACGTGACGCCAATCGCATTATTGTCCTGGATCGAGGCCAAATCGTAGAGTCAGGAACCCATACTGAGCTGTTGGGACATGAGGCCGGGCATTATTCCCGGCTGCATCGATTGCAGCAGGCTTAACTAAAATGCCAACGCTACAAGCTGCTTCAGATTTGTTCAAGCGTTATGTTCAGGCGTTTCGTCTTGCCTGGTCGCGCAGATCAGAATTTGATGC
>JAHENE010000083.1 GCA_024643305.1 Thiobacillaceae bacterium
GGGTGGGATCGCCCTTGCCATAACGCAGTACGCGAGGCTCGTTCGTGCTCAGGTCAACCACTGTGGTCGGCGTCAACCCGCAGCCACCGCCATCAATCACCAGATCGACATCCTGATCCAGGCGTTCGCGGATTTCCCAGGCTTCGTTAAGTGGAACATCCTCGCCCGCAAGTTGCAGTGTGGAAGACAAAATAGGTTCTCCCAGTTCGGCCAACAGCGCCTGCACAATGGCATGGTCGGGCACTCTCAGTCCGATGGTGTCATGGCGTTTATGCAGCAAGCGCTTTGGCACTTCACGCGTACCTTTGAGAATAAAAGTGTACGGTCCCGGCGTATGCGCCTTGAGCAGGCGAAACTGGGTGTTGTTAACCTGTGCATAGCGCCCAAGTTCCGACAAGTCGCGGCATACCAGAGTTAGGTCGTGCCCCTCGTCCAGGTCGCGTACCCGCAACAGGCGCATGGCAGCATCCTTGTCTCCGATGTGGCAACCTAGGGCATAGCAGGAGTCGGTAGGGTAAACGATGACACCGCCCTGACGCAGAACCTGCACTGCCTGTTGTATGAGCCTGGGCTGGGGATTTTCAGGATGAATATTGAAATATAGGGACATAGGTGAGGCGGTTTTGGAGGCCGCCAGAATTATGAGTTGTGCTTGTTAATGCCCCAATTATGCCAGATTGGCGTGCATTTAAGTGGCAGGTCCGGGCCACCGCCCAGTTCACGATATTCACCCGGGGCGTGAAAATCCGAGCCGCGCGAAGCCGTAAGACCGTAAAAATTAGCAAGTTCAGCAAACAGAGCATGCTGATCAGGCGTGTGGCTGCCTGTCACCACTTCCACGCCCTCACCGCCCAGATCCTTGAATTCACCCAGCAAGCGGCGCGTGGCCTTGCCTTTAAGGTCATATCGCCCCGGATGCGCCAGCACAGCTTGACCGCCGCTGGCGCGAATCCAGGCTAGCGCGTTTTCCAGCGCAGTCCATTCGTGAGCAACATAGCCCGGCTTGCCGCGCACCAGATATTTTTTGAATACGGTTCTGACATCCTTGCACACGCCCTGTTCGATCAGATGTCGGGCAAAATGCGTGCGTCCGATCAGTCTGGGGTTGGCCGCATGACGCATTGCACCATCAAAGGCATCGGCGATGCCATGTTTTCCAAGTTCGTGACCGATGCGCTCGGCGCGTTCGCGTCTGCCTTCCTGGATTGCGGCAAGGCCGGCTTGCAGATCTGGATGATTGGCATTGATGTTCAGGCCGACCACATGAAGCGTCACGCCGCTCCAGGTAACGGAAATCTCAACACCGTTGATAAATCCGATGCCGCATTCCTGCGCCTTTTGCGATGCCTCAGCCAGGCCGGCGACATCATCGTGATCAGTCAGGGCGAGCACATCCACGCCCTTCTCCGCCGCTCTTTGCACAAGCTCGGCAGGGTTCAGGACGCCATCGGAAATACTGGAATGACAGTGCAGATCAAAATTCATAATTGGAAAGCCCGTGAAATCATAGCAAAATAGTCACCTTCGCGGCTTCCTGCCGTTTTGATGCAACGCCAATGAAAAAATTCCTGTTCGACCTGTTTCCAATTATTCTTTTTTTCATCGCCTTCAAGCTGGGCAGCTCCCATCCTGAAACAGCCCAAACCATTCTGGGCACCTTCGGTCTGCACACTGCGCCCGGTGGCAAGCCCGGCATTTTCCTCGCAACCCTGGTCGCCATATTCGCCACTTTCACGCAGGTAGGCTGGATCAAGCTGCGTGGACGAAAGGTTGATCTCATGCTATGGGTCAGCCTTCTCATCATCACCATATTCGGCGGCGCAACCCTGTGGCTGCAGGACGAGAATTTCATCAAATGGAAACCGACCGTGTTGTACTGGGTCTTCGCAGGCGCCATTTTCGGTGCGGCCGCATTCGGCAAGAACCTTATCCGTTCACTGACGAGCAACCAGATGGAACTTCCTGACGTTGCATGGCGTCAGATGAACCTGAGCTGGGGCGTTTTCTTCGCCTTTATGGGGGTTGCCAACCTTTGGGTGGCCCACCATTTCTCAACTGACAACTGGGTAAGCTTCAAGCTTTATGGAACCATCGGACTAATGCTGGTATTTGTGGCGATTCAGTCCCTGATGCTTGCAAAATATATCGACAAGGAAGAACAGTAATGTGGTACGCAATCGTGGGAGAGGATGCGCCCGGCAGCCTGGACAAGCGTCTGGTTGCGCGGCCCGAACATCGGGATCGGTTGAACAAGTTGCAAGCCGAGGGGCGTCTCCTTCTGGCAGGGGCGTTTCCTGCCATCGACAGCATGGACCCCGGTGCTGCCGGCTTTTCCGGCAGCCTCATCGTGGCCGAGTTCGATTCGCTGAAAACTGCGCAAGCCTGGGCAGATGCCGATCCCTACGTGTCCGCCGGTGTCTATGCCAGTGTCAGCGTAAAACCGTTCATGAAAGTTTTTCCTGCATGAGCATCGAGATGGAAATCCACAAACGCCTGGAAACGCTGCTGCCAGCATCCCTGAATATCGAAGATGAAAGCGCCCAGCATGCAGGCCATGCCGGTGCCTCTGGCGGCGGGCATTACCGCTTGACCATTGTTTCCAGCCGGTTCGAGGGCCTCAATGCCGTCGCACGCCACCGTTTGGTTTATGAAACGCTGGGCGAACTGATGCAAAAAGGCATACATGCCCTTGCAATCAGCGCCTATACTCCCGAAGAATTTTAGCTTTTCCACAAAGGAGCACTTGATGAAGCACCCACTGGTTTTGACTCTGCTGTTGTTTTCCCTCACCCCGGCCTGGGCCGAGGATACAAAATCTGGCGCAGCCGACAACAAACCTGTCGCCACCGTCAACGGACGAGAAATTCCCGCAATTTATTTTGATCTGGCCAAACAAACCCTGCTCTCGCAAGGTGCGCCAAACGATGCAAATCTGCCTACCCGTGCGCGCGAAGGATTGGTCAACCAGGAATTGCTCTCACGTGCGGCCATCGAAAAGGGTCTGGACAAGAACCCCCGCCTGATAGCCGCCATGGAATTGTTGAGGCGCGAGCAGTTGACCAAGGCATACCTTGAGGATTACGTCAGAAGCCATCCTGTCACAGATGATGAAGTCAAAGTCGAATATGACAATGCCAAGGCTTCCGCTGGTGGCAATGAATACAAGGCACGCCATATCCTGGTAAAGACAGAGGCTGAAGCCAAGGCCATCCTTGCACAGTTGAACAAAAAGGTCCCATTCGAGAAGCTTGCCAAGGAAAAATCCATCGACAAGGGTTCTGCAAAGAACGGTGGCGACCTGGGCTGGAATGTTCCCGCTTCATTCGTCAAGGAATTTGGCGAAGCCTTGTCCGCGCTGAAAAAAGGCGAAACCACCAAGGCTGCCGTGAAAACGGATTTTGGCTGGCATGTCATCAAACTGGAAGACATGCGCCCGGTTCAATTCCCGCCGATGGATGAAATCAAAGGGCAAATCCGCCAGCAGCTTCAGCAAAAACACGTGCGCGAAGCCGTGGCTGATCTTCGTGCGAAAGCCAAGATCGAATAAAAATAAACCCAGCACACGTCCGGCTGAATCAGTCGGACGTGCTAGACTGATTCCTGTTCCTATACAACTGTTTCATACGCTGCCATGGACACACGCAACAACCTGCAAGACCAGTTTCTCAACACCTTACGGCGCGAGCGCATGCTGGTTTCTGTTTTCCTCGTAAACGGCATCAAGCTGACAGGTCGAATCGATTCTTTCGACCAGTTCGTGATTCACCTCAAAGGACACGACCAGGCCGGCCAGATGGTGTTCAAGCACGCCATTTCCACGATTTCACCCAGCCGGGACGTTGAAATTACTCCGCATCCCCCTCGGGAAGACTAGCCTTTTTGCTTTTTTTGACCAGCAGTTCAAGCTGCAGCCTGGCTTGAGCGTTGCTTAGTAACACGGCAGTTTCGCCACGATAGGGCTGGCTGAACAAATATTCGGCGGGCTCCTGCCTGCGACTGACATAAACCACCAACACTCCATCCGGATTTTTGTCCAGCCATATCTGCAGATCCTTCTGTCCCAGTTGCTCTACCGGGCGCGTCAGGCGTCCGGCAAACTGGTACTGGGCATGATAGTTGCCAAGATTTGCGACCGTAAGGCCCCGTTCCTGATATTGCCTGATGGCATTAGCCATGGGGCGCACGTCATAACTTTGCCATGCACTCGCTGAAATATACATCTGCACCAAGGCAAACAGCAGCGCGCCCAGGACTGCCAGGGCAGGCAAACCCAAATGCCGCTTCCTACCCAACACTGCCGTGCTCGCAGCCACTACAAGCAGCATGATGCCCGGCCACCATGGCAGGTTGTCGATAGACCCTAATTTGTCAGGCAATCCGGCAACGGCAAAATAAGTCATTGCCGCACCAATCAGACCCGCCGCCAGGGCCGGCAGCCATAGGCCTCCCTTTTGGTCACGTGCAAGCAAACGGCCGGATAGCAGTGCAAAAGCAGGAAACAACGGCACCAAGTAGTGAATCTGCTTGCCGCTGATGAAGGAAAAAGAAACAAAGACCGGCACCATCCACGCGAGACAGAATCGCAGTCCACGGTCCAGGCCTTCGCGCTTCAGTGCAGCAAACCTGCTCCATAAAGCCGGCCACAGCAGCCACGGAAACAGCAATACAGGCAACAGCGGCACATACCACCAGACAGGCCGCCTGTGGGCGAATGAGTCCACCATGCGATTGGCGGTCTGCCCCCAAAAGATGGCGTCGCGATATGCCTCGCCGCCACGAATGGCTGCCGGTATCGCCCAGGCCAGTGCAATGGCCGCACCGCCCAGCACGGCGAGCAGAATCGCACCATACCAGCGCTTCCAGTTCATTCCGGGTTTCCACCATGGCGCCAGAACAGCCAACGGCAGCAGATGGAGCAAAATAACCGGGCCTTTTGCCAGTACGCCAAAGCCGATTGCGATGGCCAGCCAGACGAACCCTCGCTTCATCGATTCATCGACGGCTATCAGCAAGCCGCGCATTCCCAGCAACACCAAGAATGCCAGCATCACGTCGAACATGGCAGAGGTGGAAAATACCAGCCACAGCAGGCTTGAACCCAGGATCCACAGGGTATTGCGATGGGTTTCCGATTGCTCTGGCCAGAGCCTGCGCGCAATCGACAAGGTCAGGAACAGGCCACCCAGCGAGAACAGTGGCGACACCAGCCGCGGCCACCAATCGTTCACGCCAAACGCCATCCAGCCCAGGTTGTAAAGCCAGAAAAGCATCGGAGGCTTGTGGCTGTATGGCTCGCCATTCTTGAACATCACCAGGTAATCGTTTTTCTGCCACATTTCCCACGCCACGCTGATATAGCGGGTTTCATCGATCGGCGTTAGGGGACGCGCAGCAAGTGCAACACATGTCAGCAGGACAAGTATCAGTACCGGTCCAAGCAGCAATCTGTAGTTAAAAGTATTCATTCAGGATCCGAAGAAGTTTCGAGTTCCCTGGCGTAGGAATGTCCGTGGCGCATGTGCCGATACAAACGTACACCCATCACACCGGAAATAATGAAAAGCAATACTGACAATGCAAGCTGGCCATGCGACCCAATGGTCAGTCCGCTGCCGGCCAGGGCGAAAATCAGTGTTTGCGGCAAATAACCGGCAAAGCTGCCAGAGAAGAAGGCCAGTTTTGGAATATGCGACACCCCCGCGATCAAGTTTGTCACCAGGTTGTTGCCCACTGGCAGAAGACGAACCAGAAGTGTCATATTGAAGGGGTGATCGCGAATAAAATCATCAAAGCGCTGTAACCTGTCGGGAAAAAGTCTGCGCACAAGAGAACGCCCGAACAGCCTGGCGTAGTAAAAGCTCAGCACACACCCGATTAAGGATGCCAGCGCCCCGAGAAAAGTTCCTTGTAAAACACCGAAAGCATAGCCGCCGAAAAAGGCCACAAGCTGTCGCGGCAGTCCAAGGGCCGTGATCAGTGCCCCGGCCGCGAGGAACACCCCGTACCCCCTCAAGCCGTGGCCGCGCACATTGGTGTCGATCCACTCACGCTGGAAAAGGTGCTCCAGCCCAAGGCTCCTTAACAGCAGGCCTAATCCGATCAAGGAAAGAATCAGGAAAATGCCGCGCAGCCAGACCGGCAAATGGAACTTGTGCTGGGATTCCCCGGCCATCAATCAGCAGAGACGATTTCCGGACGGCGTACCCGGCGCTGCAGCCATGCAACACCGAACAAGTCGACAATGCCGACCCATAACCGGTTGTGTATGCCGTACTTTGAGGTACCGCGTTCTCGTGGGCGATGATTAACTGGCACCGACACCACAGCACCACCATTGCGCTGCACCAGTGCGGGCAGGAATCGGTGCATGTGATCAAAGTGCGGCAACTCCACAAAAGTCGCACGTGCAAACACTTTCAGGCCACAGCCGGTATCCGGCGTATTGTCGCGGAGAAAACGGCTGCGCACGCCGTTGGCGACTTTCGAAGACAGTTTGCGTATCCAGGTGTCCTGTCTTTTATTTCGCCAGCCTGCCAACAGTTGCAGGTTGCGCGGTTGGTTAGAATCCGCCAGCGCTGCAATCAAGGCGGGAATGTCAGCCGGGTCGTTCTGGCCGTCGCCATCCAGGGTGGCAATCCATTCGTAAGCTGCATGTTTCACCCCCGTTGCCACTGCCTGGCTTTGGCCGCAGGAGGCACGATGGGTAATCACACGCAGCATGGGAAACTCTGCCTTCAGTCGCTTCAGCACCTGTGGGGTGCTGTCAGTGCTGCCATCATCGACATAAATAATCTCGAACTCGGCGCGACCGCTCAGTGCGGCGGAAATTTCCCGCACCAGCGGCTCCACGTTTTCTTGTTCGTTCTTGACCGGGACGACTACTGAAATACGTCCGTGGTAGGGGTGGCTAGGCATAGGTTCTTACAGGCGGAAAACCTGAATTCTATCGGGGCAAGGCATCCCGCCGCAAATCCAAAGGCCTGCTTATTCCCATTCACGCCTTTTGGAACGGCCAGCTGGCTGTTGGGCTGGACTGTGTTTGTTGCCCCTGCCCTGCTCGTTCTGTGTGGCATAACGTTCCTGCATGCGGCGCTCGCTCGGTCCGGCAAAGCCGGCCTCACCAGACCCACCGTTGCGCCCGCGTGAGCTAGCAGCCCCCGCCTTGGGTTTGAAGCCATTACCCTTTTTGAAATCCTGCGGCGAGCGGCGCTTGCCGGGCTTGCCATTGCTGAAATCGCGCCGAGGTTTGTCATCGCGCATGCGGGTTTTGGGTTCCAGACCGGGAATCACAGCTGCTTCGATTATCTGGCCGGTATAGCCGGAAATCCTCTTCAGGAGGATGCCATCACGGTTGGACACCAGCGAGACGGCAATACCGCTTGCGCCTGCGCGGCCGGTGCGGCCGATACGGTGCACATAATCTTCAGCCTGCTTGGGCAAATCAAAATTGATTACGTGGCTGATGCCCGCAACATCAATGCCGCGCGCAGCCACGTCGGTTGCCACCAGAATGCGGATTTCGCCCCGGCGCAGCTTGGTTAAGGTACGGTTGCGCGCACCCTGCTGCATGTCGCCATGCAATGCAGCAGCCGGGAAACCTTGCTGGTACAGATCGCTGGCAAGCTGATCCGCGTCACGCTTGGTGGCGGTAAATACAATGGCCTGATTCACATCCGCATCGCGCAGCAGGTAATCCAGGATGCGGTTCTTGTGTTCGAGGTTGTCGCAGAAATGCAGGCGCTGCTCGATGTTCTCGTGGCGCTGCTGAGCGCTGGCGATCTCGACCCTCTTCGGATCGCGCAGCAGATTTTTGGCAATCTGCGCCATCTTGCCATCCAGCGTGGCCGAGAACAGCACCGTCTGGCGGGATGCCGGCGTGGCCTTGGCAATCAGGTTCACGTCATCAATAAAGCCCATGTCCAGCATGCGGTCGGCTTCGTCCAGCACCAGCATTTCCAGGCGCGAGAAATCCAGCTTGCCGCGCTGCATGTGGTCGATCAAGCGGCCAGGGGTTGCAACCAGAATGTCCACCGGACCAGACAGCAGCCTGTTTTGAACATGGTAGGGGGTGCCGCCAAGAATGCTCACGCACTTGGCACGGCGCATGTGCTTGCCGTACTTGTCGGCCGCAGCGGTAATCTGCTGTGCCAGTTCGCGGGTGGGTGACAGCACCAGAATGCGCGGACCCTTGCCGGGGCCGATGGGCGCTTCATTCAGCTTGTGCAGGGCAGGCAGCATGAAAGCTGCAGTTTTACCCGTGCCGGTTTGAGCAGAGGCCATGAGATCGTGGCCGTCCATCACCACCGGAATCGCAGCCGTTTGGACTGGCGTGGGCGTGGTATACCCGGAGTCGTTGATGGCCTTCAGGATGAAGG
>JAHENE010000084.1 GCA_024643305.1 Thiobacillaceae bacterium
TGTTCGATGCGAAAACCGATGGAAAACGGTTTGGCTTCCATGTAAACACCGTGTGCGTGCAGCATTTCAAACGTGTCGCGTGCGCTATGGCCGAGTGCGAGGACAACGTGGCTGCTGCGTATCGTTTCGCCGCTGGCGAGCACCACGCCGCGGATGCGCCCATCCTCGATCAGCACGTCGGTAACACGCTGCTGAAAACGGATCTCGCCGCCCAGTTGCTCGATTTCGTGGCGCATGGTTTCAACCATGCCGACCAGGCGGAAAGTGCCGATGTGCGGCTTCGATACGTACATGATTTCCTTCGGCGCCCCCGCCTTGACGAATTCTGTCAGCACCTTGCGCCCCAGATGCCTGGGGTCCTTGATCTGGCTGTAGAGCTTGCCGTCGGAAAAGGTGCCCGCACCTCCTTCGCCAAACTGCACGTTGGATTCGGGGTTGAGTACATGCTTGCGCCACAGGCCCCAGGTGTCCTGGGTGCGTTCGCGTACTGCCTTGCCGCGCTCCAGCACGATGGGCTTGAAGCCCATTTGCGCCAGCACCAGCGCGGCGAAAATGCCGCAGGGTCCAAAACCGACCACCAGCGGACGTTCCGTCAAGTTCTCCGGCGCGTGGCCGACGAAGTGATAGGCCATGTCCGGCGTGGGTGCGAGGTGGCGGTCGTTACGAAACTTCTTAAGCAACGCGGCCTCGTTCCTGACTTCGATGTCGACTGCGTAGATAAGCAGCAGCTCGTGCTTTTTGCGTGCATCGTAGCTGCGCTTGAAAATGCTGAGACTGAGAAGATCATTATCCGCCAGTTGCAGGCGCTGCAGGATCGCCGTGCGCAAGGCTTCGGGTGGGTGGTCGAGCGGCAGTTTAAGTTCAGTCAGTCGCAGCATGGTGTTTGTTCAAATAGTCGAGTGCGCCCTGCCCTGCCACGCGGCCGCTGGCAAAGCAGGCAGTCAGCAGATAGCCGCCGGTGGGCGCTTCCCAGTCGAGCATCTCGCCGGCGCAAAATACGCCGGGCATGGATCGCAGCATCAGTGTCTCGTCGAGCGCTTCGAAACGCACGCCGCCCGCGCTGCTGATCGCCTCGTCGAGCGGGCGCGTGGAAACAAGTTCAAGCGGCAGGAATTTTATCGCGTTTGCGAGCTTCACCGGATCGTTCAATTGATCCGCCGACAACACCTCACGCAGCAGCGCCATTTTTATCCCTTTGATGCCGGCGCGACTTTGCAGGTGGCTGGAGAGCGAACGTGCGCCGCGCGGATGAGCGACTTCGGCAATAACGCGCTCCAGTGATTTGTCCGGTGCAAGGTCAAGTCCGATGGTCACAGCACCCTGCGCTGCCAGGGTATCGCGCAACGGTGCGGAAAGCGCATACATCAGACTGCCTTCGACGCCAGTGTCCGACAGCATCAGTTCGCCCTTGCGCACATGGGCATGGCCGCTTGCATCAACAAAATGCAGCGTCACGGTTTTAAGCGGCTGCCCGGCAAAGCGCTTGCGCAGATGTTCGCTCCAACCGCCTGCCACGTCGAAGCCGCAGTTGGATGGCAGCAGGGGCGCTACCTCAACACCTTGCTGTGCCAAAAGCGGCACCCATGCACCATCAGACCCCAGTTTTGACCAGCTGCCGCCGCCCAGCGCCAGCACCACGACGTCGGCCTGCACGATTGTTTCAGCCGGCGATGCATCAGCGCCGTTTTGATCGACCCCAAAGCGCAGCGCACCGGATGCGTTCCACCCCAACCAGCGATGGCGCACATGCAGGCGCACCCCGGCCTCGCGCAATCGATGCAGCCAGGCACGCAGCAGCGGCGCGGCCTTCATGTCCTTGGGAAACACGCGGCCCGACGAGCCGACGAAGGTTTCGACGCCCAGCGCATGAATCCATGCACGCAACGTATCAGGTGGAAAGATTTCAAGTAGCGGCCGGATCGAGTCAATACGCGCACCGTAACGCGAGAGAAAAACCTCGAACGGTTCGGAATGGGTGATGTTCATGCCGCCTACCCCGGCCAGCAAAAACTTGCGCCCCAGCGAAGGCATGGCGTCGAACACATCGACCTGCATGCCTCCCTGCGCCAGCGTCTCCGCCGCCATCAATCCAGCCGGCCCTCCACCAATGACGACAGCAGTTTTATTGGGCTCGACAGGGATCGGTTTTGTACCTGACTTTTTCGGTGTACTCATTCCAGGAAACGGATTGCGGGTCAACTTATGGGACAGATAGCATTATCCGTCGTGCCCGGCCCGAAGGCCCGGCTTCTTTCAATCAAACATCCCGCCTCAGCTCTTCAGTTTGGAGAACGCCGCCGCCATGGCGCCGCCCATGGGCGCCGAGGCAGGCGAGCGGTCGGGTTTTCCACCCGCCGGTTTGTTCTGGCTGCGCGTGTCCCGCTGCGCGGTTTGCTGCTTGCCGCCCACCTGACCCGGCGCATCACTCATGCGCATGGTCAGTGCGATGCGTTTGCGCTTTTCGTCCACTTCCAGCACTTTCACCTTCACGATCTGCCCGGCCTTGACCACAGTGTGAGGATCCTTGACGAAGGTATTGGACAAGGCGGAGATGTGAACCAAACCATCCTGATGCACGCCGATATCCACGAACGCGCCAAAGGCCGCTACGTTGGTGACAACACCTTCCAGAACCATGCCCGGCTGCAGGTGGGCAAGTGTTTCCACACCTTCCTTGAAACTTGCGGTGATGAATTCCGGACGCGGATCGCGGCCGGGTTTTTCCAGCTCTCTGAGGATGTCGCTGACGGTGGGCAAGCCGAATTTTTCATCGGTATATTTGGCCGGCATGAGTGACTTCAACACACCGCCATTGCCGATGAGTGTTTTTAAATCCAGCTTGATGTCGGCGAGGATGCGCTGGACCAGGGGATAGGATTCGGGGTGAACGGCAGAGGCATCGAGCGGGTTGTCGCCGTCCATGATGCGCAAAAAGCCGGCTGCCTGTTCGAAGGTTTTTTCGCCCAGGCGCGGCACCTCCATGAGCTGCACGCGGCTGGCGAATTTTCCTTTTGCATCGCGATGGCTGACGATGGACTGGGCCACACCGCTTGAGAGGCCGGAAACGCGCGCCAGCAAGGGTGCCGATGCGGTGTTGACGTCCACGCCCACGGCGTTGACGCAGTCTTCCACCACCGCATCCAGCGAACGCGCGAGCTGGAACTGGCTGACGTCGTGCTGATACTGGCCGACGCCAATGGACTTGGGATCGATCTTCACCAGTTCGGCCAACGGGTCTTGCAGGCGGCGAGCGATGGAAACCGCACCGCGCAGCGAGACATCCAGATCGGGCAGTTCATTCGAGGCAAATTCGGAAGCGGAATACACCGATGCACCCGCCTCGGACACCACGATGCTGGTCATTTTCAATTCAGGCCTAAGCTTGATGAGGTCGCGGGCAAGCTTGTCGGTTTCTCTTGATGCAGTGCCGTTGCCAATGGCAATCACCGACACGCGATGTTGCTCAGCCAATTTCCAAAGTGTGTACAGCGCGCCGTCCCAGTCGTTCCGGGGCTGGTGCGGATAGATGGTAGCGGTGTCCACCACTTTGCCGGTTTCGTCCACCACCCCCACTTTCACGCCGGTGCGAATGCCAGGATCCAGCCCCATGGTCACGCGCGGCCCGGCGGGTGCGGCCAGCAGCAAGTCCTTGAGGTTGCGCGCGAATACGTTGATAGCTTCTGTTTCGGCGCGGGTTCTGAGCGCACCCATCAACTCGGATTCCAGGTGCGTGGAAATCTTGGCGCGCCAGGTAAAGCGCACGCTGTCCATCAGCCAGCGGTCGGCGGGTCGGTTCTGGTCCTGAATGCCGAAACGGCTGGTGATGCGCAGTTCGCAGGCATTGTGCGGCGAACCCCAGGTTGGTTTTTCTTCTTCGCTGTCCAGTCGCAGCCAAACATCCAGCATTTCCTCGCGCCGGCCGCGGAACACTGCCAGCGCACGATGCGAGGGAATGGTGTTGATGGATTCGGCGTAGTCGAAATAATCGGCATATTTTTCCGCTGCTGCATCCTTGCCCTCGCGCACTTTTGACTGCACCACGCCGTGCGCCTGCACGTATTCGCGCAGGGACTGCAAGAGGCTGGCATCTTCAGCGAAGCGTTCCATCAAAATCTGGCGCGCGCCGTCGAGTGCCGCTTTCACATCAGGCACGCCGGGATTGTCGCCTTGGTCGGTAGTAAAAGGATCGCGCAGATACTTGGCCGCCTCTTCCTCCGGATTCAACAGCGGATTTTCCAGCAATGCATCGGCCAGCGGCAGGAGCCCCGCCTCCAGCGCAATCTGCGCGCGTGTTCTGCGCTTGGGCTTGTATGGCAGATAGAGGTCTTCCAGTTGCGTCTTGTCCGGCGCCATCGAGATGGCTTTCAGCAATTCTGGCGTCAACTTTCCCTGCTCGGTAATGGAATCGATGATGGCTTTGCGGCGATCTTCCAGTTCGCGCAGATAGCGCAGACGATCTTCCAGCAGGCGCAGTTGTATGTCGTCCAGTCCGCCGGTGGCCTCCTTGCGGTAGCGCGAGATGAAGGGCACGGTCGCCCCCTCGTCCAGCAGGGAAATGGCAGCTGAGATTTGTACAGGTTTGGCCGCGAGTTCAGCGG
This sequence comes from Thiobacillaceae bacterium, assembly GCA_024643305.1. Lineage (GTDB taxonomy): Bacteria > Pseudomonadota > Gammaproteobacteria > Burkholderiales > Thiobacillaceae > UBA6918. The sequence continues at coordinate 4,599 of JAHENE010000084.1, forward strand.
CGAGTCGTAGTTCGATGGAGGGAAGCATGCTCAAGACCTACTAAATGAACCGGCCACCATGCAGGTGGCCGATGGGTAATGACAAGGCTCGTATTATGCCAAGATTCTCAAACCTGCCGCATGCTGGAATTGCGGGATTCGTCAAAGCAGTCGGATGCGTTTATCCCAACAGGCGGCCATTCCCCAAAACAAAAAGCCGCTTGTTAGGCGGCTTTTTTGTTTACATCCGTTTCGGGTTAGAAATGATACATCATGCCGAACCGGACACTTGTCTCGTCATATTTCTGGTGCTCGTTGGTATCCCAATTCGGCACGTAAAGAACTTCTGTGCCATAGTCGGCATAGCGAACATCTGCTTTGACCGAAAATTTGTCGCTAATGAAATGCTCCACACCCAAACCAGCTGTCCAGCCATCCTGCCAGGAAGAATCCCTAAGATTAGAGACATAATAGCGTTCTATTTTGGCTGCCGCATAACCGCCGGTTACGTAGGCGAGCGTCTTTCCCCCATTGAACTCATAGCCAAGCTTTACCCTGATACTGCCTGCATCTTCCAACGTGGTTCCAACAGCAAAAATGGTGGGAGAACCATTAAAGGTTTGGGTTACGTCATCCTCGGCGGCGCCGCGCACTTCATAATCCGCTTCAACGCCCAACACAAAATTGCTGCCAAAGCGCCAGTCATAACCCCCCATCGCACCAAGCGCGCCGCCGGCGGGTGAAGCTTGCTGGGCATATCCATTTGGCAAGCCCGTAACCGCCCCATATTCCACACCATCATCCTCGCCATCGACATAACCAAAATAGATGCCCGCAAAGGGTCCCTGGAATCTATCTGCCGCGTAGGTAATTGCAGGTGCCGACAGCACCATGCCAGCCACCAGCAGTTTAAGCAAACGACTTGTATGCATTTATTTTTCTCCCTTAAATCGTTACCAAATAATCCATTAAAAAAATCAATTTTTATTGCACATGCATATTGGACATTTTGTGTAACTGGCCAACACACCAGCGAAAGACCCGAATAAATTATCTTTTACAAATCTTGCCTAGTAACGCAATTCTGCTTCATTTAACGTGTTCAAGGCATATTTGAGCTGTTCTGCAGGCCAAAATTGAAGATCTTGTGTCTTTTTTCCGCCACTTTAAGCAGCACTTTAAGGGCTCAGGCTCGACTTATTTTTTCGGTGTGGCAGTATTTACAAAAATCCCTGGAACACAAGGAAGAGACCATGAAACACCCCATCGTAGTTTTTGCTGCAATGCTGATGTTTGCCGGCGCGGCCTCTGCCAGCGGGTTTCCGGACGTAAAGATCCAAAAGATCAATGACCGCGTGTATGCAATGCTGGGTCCGCACGATCCGCCGAACAAGGAAAACGGCGGCTACATGAACAACAACCTGGTCATCATCGGCAACAAGGGGGTGATTCTGGTCGATGCGGGTTCGCACAAAGACGTGGCCGAGCACATCGACGAAGCGATCAAGACAGTAACCAAAAAACCAATCACGCATGTGCTGATTACCCACCATCACGCCGACCACCATCTTGGCCTTTCGTATTTCGAAGGCGCTCAGGTGATTGCAACCGATTATTGCGCCAAGCAGATCGAGGACAATGGCCGCGGCCACGTGAAATGGATGGAAAGGAACACCGGCAAGAACCTGCGCAACACGGACCCAGTCGTGCCGCAGACAAAACTTGCCTTGCATTCCCGACAGGCGATGGAAATTGACGGGGTAAGGCTGGAGTTGATCTCGACGGGTACCGCCCATACGGATGGTGACATGATGGTGTGGCTGCCGGATGACGGCGTGCTTGCCTCCGGCGACATCCTGGTGCAACACATCAACCCCAGTTTCCGCGACGGCAATCTCAAGAAATGGATAGCCGTAGTGGACGATCAAATACTCAAACTTCCGTTCACGACCGTGATGCCAGGTCACGGTCCGTTGATGCAGCGACAGGACGTTGCCGGGTTTCGCGACCTGATCGCGGGTTTCTACCAGACTGTCGAGGACATCTACAAAACAGGCGGTGCTGAATCCGACGTGCGCAAGAAGCTGGACATGGCCAAATGGCAGAGCATGGCCCGCTTTGACGACATGATGGGCGGCAACATAAGCAAGGTGTGGCTGGAAGTGGAAGAAGCGAATTTCTGACCTTGAAGTCCATATAAGGCCAAGGGTTGGAATAAACACCGACATGGGACTACAGTGCTTCCTTGGTAGGTTTCCAAGTAAAGCATCTCCGCCCACTGCCCGGTCTTGATCTTGACGTCTACCTACCCCGGCGCGTGGATCCGTCAACCGCACTTACATAAGGTGATTTTCATCATGAAAAAATACGCGGTATTCGTTTACGGCATTATCTCTTACACAATTTTCTTCGGTTCATTCCTGTACGCCATCGGCTTCGTCGGCAACGTTTTCGTTCCCAAATCCATCGATTCTGATCCGACCGGCCCGCTGATGATGTCCGTGCTGATCAACGCGCTGCTGCTTGGCATCTTCGCCGTGCAGCACAGTGTGATGGCACGTCCGGCCTTCAAGCAATGGTGGACGCGCATTGTGCCGCAGGAGGCCGAACGCAGCACCTACGTGTTGTTCTCGAGCCTTGCGCTAATCCTGATGTTTGCGTACTGGCAACCCATCGGCGGTGTGATCTGGACCGTAACGGACCCGACCGTGAAAGCAGTCCTTTACGGATTCTTCGCCCTCGGCTGGCTGATCGTGCTGGTATCGACATTCATGATCAACCACTTCGATCTTTTTGGTCTGCGTCAGGTGTGGTACTGCCTGCGCGGTGAAGAGTGTCCCCCGCTGAAGTTTGTGATTCCAGGGCCTTACCGGCACGTGCGTCACCCGATCTATGTTGGCTTCATCACCGCCTTCTGGTCCACGCCAACCATGACATCAGCGCATCTGTTCTTTGCTGCGCTCACGACGGCGTACATCCTGATCGGCATCTACCTCGAGGAACGTGATCTCGTGACCTACCACGGCGACGATTACAACGAGTACAAAAAGCAGGTGCCGATGCTGGTGCCGCGTTTGAGTTCCTACAAGGCCAACCCCTAAGCGGCCTGCTGGTATCAGTGGCGCAGAAGTGGGGCTGACCTCATTCCTGCGCCATTTTTGCGTATTCATGGAACAATACTGCCCAAGGCCAAACAATAAGCAGCAAGTAATTAAAGAGGGGCGCTTCAGCTTTCCAAACGGATGCAGAGAAGTCAAAGATGCCCGCCTCGAATAATTCTGTTTCCAATAAAAAACCCAGGGAAACCCGGTATCCACCCATCTAAAGGAAAAAATCATGTCGAAAACTCTGAGCAAATCCCTGGCCAGCCTGTGCCTGATCGGCGCCGCAGTATTCATGGCCGGACCGGCCGCAGCCGAGGCGCCCGAGGCAGGCAAGGGACGGGCCCTCTTCCTTGAGGACACCAGCCCGGCGGATATGTTCAAGACCCTCGATACGTTCAGGTCCGAGGTCAAGGCAGCGGGCTGGAACATCGCGAATGAGCACAATATGGCTGGGCTGCTGTCCGCCAGGGGCTACACTCTGCACCCGGACTTCGTGCTCGAGATATGCAACCACAAGTTCGGCGCACAGTTGTTGGCCAAGGATGAGACCCGTTACCTTTCGTCGATGATGCCGTGCCGGGTTGCCATCTACCAGACCAGCGCCGGCAAGGTAGTGATTTCCCGCATAAACGCAGCCGGGTTTGCGTCGATGATGGATGGCGAAGCGCTCGATGTGATG
>JAHENE010000085.1 GCA_024643305.1 Thiobacillaceae bacterium
AGTTGAGCGTCAGGCGGGCGACGTTGATCGCTGTAAATGGTTTGAGGTCGATTACCTGGCCCTTGTACGTCAGGCGTACGTGTTCTGCGTTTCCAACTACCAGGTAAAACGGGGCCGTGCCACTGATTTCAACCGATGATGCTGCCGGGTTCAAACCCGAATGCACAATGCGGCCGCTACTGTCACGTATCTGTACCCATGATGACTCATCGAACTGCAAGCGCGGCCCGCTGGTTTTTGCTGGGGCTGGGGCCGCTACCTTTTCCGGGGCAAAGGGGGATGCAGCAGGCTGAGTAGGCTGGGCCGCAGGCGTTGCCGGCATTTCCGTTTTTGGCTGCGCCGGGACGGACGCAGGTGTTTTCGGTGCCAGGCTTGGGGCGGCATCAGGCTGTTTCTGCTCCGGCTGCACATCAGGCTGGGGCGGCGGTGGCGGCGGCACCACCTGCTCAACAGCGGGTGTCAGTGCTTTCTCGTCGTCACTGCTTAACCAAAGGTATAGTCCTATTGGAATGGCCAATGCCAGCAAGGCCGCCCCAATACCACCCAGCACCAAAGGCGATTTCCAGAACTCCTGACGCGGGGTAAACGGCACATCACCCGTTTCCGGCACCGGTGTCGTTCTGATGCGAGTCATCTGGTCCAGCAGTTCATCCGGGTCAATGCCAAGCAATTTGGCGTAATTGCGTACGAACCCGCGCGCAAACACTGGCGGCCCCAGCTTGGAAAACTCTTCCTGCTCGATCGCCTCCACCTGGCGCGACATCAGCCGCAGGCGGCTGCTGACATCTTGCGTGGTCCAGCCTTTATCTTTGCGCGCCCTTCTCAAGGAAGCGCCAATGCCTGGTGTATCGTCGTCACTCATTCATATTGCCCCTGCAGTAGCAATTTGGTCTCAGGTGAATCAGGGAAACGTTTGCGCAACTGCTGGTTATAAAAAGCCTCCTGGTTCTTGTCACCCTGCTTGCGTTCGATTCTCAGGCCCAGCCAGAGGCTTTCTGCGGTGGGAGGAGCAATTTCCTGATGTTGCGTCAGCAGGCGTTGCGCTTCGTTCAAATCCCCCTTGCGATAACTCAAGACCGCAAGTTTGATGATCGGCAGGGGAACGCCAGGCTGCAACTTCAACGCCTTGATGTAATAAGCCTCGGCCTGTTTGAAATCGCCTTTCTTCTCGCTGCAAAGTCCGGCATTGGTCATTGCCTGTTCCGGCCTTTCATACAAAGGGTTGCGAATCGCCTCGGTAAATTGGAGCAGACCCTCATCGTAGCGGCCACGCATGCACAGGAACCAGCCAAAATTGTTGTGCGCTTCCGAATCCGCTCGTTCAAGATCAAGGGCTTTGAGGAAGTTTTCCTCAGCCAGCTTGTCTTCTGCCAGGTCCATGTAAATAAGACCAAGCAGGTTGTAAGCGGATCCATAGCCGCTATCGGCATTCAGTGCCTTGCGCGCTTCATCAAGCGCCACTTTCATTTGCCCCCGGGCAAAATAGGCAAACCCCAAATCCGTAAACACCTTGGCCTTGGCGCGTGACTCGGTTTCTACCTGCGGGGTACCCATAGCCGAGGAAGACGAATAATTCCCCGTCTGCGCACATCCAGCCAACACCAGCATCAATAGCCATACACTTTTTTTCATGCCGCGTTCCTCTCCATCCTTTTTATTACCCGGCCGGTTTTATCCGCCACCTGTCCAGCCAGTTGGCCGCAGGCGGCATCAATATCATCACCGCGTGTCTTGCGCGTGGTAACCACATATCCCGCTTTCTGCAGAGTCTCGCGAAACGCACGTTGCGCATCGGCGGCGGATTTCTTGTAGCCGGAATCCGGGAATGGGTTAAAGGGTATCAGATTGAACTTGCAGGGGGTGTCTTTCACCAGTTCTGCAAGCTGTCTTGCATGGGTCGGCGTATCGTTCACGCCCGAGATCATCACGTATTCGAAGGTGATGAAATCACGCGGGGCCACCTTGAGGTAACGCTGGCAGGCTTTAAGCAGATCCTTCAACGGATACTTCCTGTTGATGGGTACGATCTGGTCGCGCAACTCATCATTGGGCGCATGCAAAGACACCGCCAATGCCACCGGGCAGCGCTCAGCAAGCCTGTCCATGGCCGGCACGATGCCTGAAGTCGACACCGTCACACGGCGGCGCGACAGGCCATAGGCATGGTCGTCCAGCATGATGTCCAGCGCAGTGACCACATTCTCGAAGTTGGCGAGCGGTTCGCCCATGCCCATCATCACCACATTGGTCACCGGCCGCTCGCCCCAGCCGGCTTTTTTCAGCTCGCGCACGGCATGCCACAACTGGCCGATGATTTCCGCCACCGTCAGGTTGCGGTTGAAGCCCTGGCGGCCGGTGGAACAGAACGTGCACTCCAGCGCGCAACCGACTTGCGAAGAAATGCACAATGTGCCGCGGTAACGCGATACATCATCAGAACTCGGCGTACCGCGGTAGCGTGGGCTGTCTTCATCCGCGTCGGCATCGCCGCAACCCGGCGTGCCTTCGGGAATAAATACCGTTTCGATGCCGTTGCCAACACCGACATCGAACAGCCACTTGCGGGTGCCATCGGCAGAAACCTTGTCCGCTTTGACCGTTGGCCCGCACACCTCCGCGCTTTGAATCAGCTTTTCACGCAAGCTCTTTGCCAGATCGGTCATCTGCACGAAATCACCCTCCCCGCGCTGGTGTATCCAGCGGAACACCTGCCGGGCGCGAAACGGCTTTTCGCCCTGGCTGGCGAGCCAGTCAGTCAGCTGAGAGAGGTTGAAGTCGAGCAGGTTAATCAATTAACGGGGACAGAGTTCGGTAGCTGCAAAAAAATAGGCGATCTCGACAGCCGCGGTTTCCGGTGCATCGGAACCGTGTACTGCGTTGGCATCAACACTTTTGGCAAAATCGGCGCGGATGGTTCCCGCTGCAGCTTTTGACGGGTCGGTTGCGCCCATCAGCTCGCGATTCTTGGCAATGGCGCTCTCGCCTTCCAGAGCCTGAATCATTACCGGGCCGGAGATCATGAACTCGACCAGGTCATTGAAGAAGGGGCGCTCTTTATGCACGGCGTAAAAGCCTTCTGCTTCCTTGCGGGACAGGTGCTTCATCTTGGCCGCCACGATCTTCAGGCCGCCGTCTTCAAAGCGCTGGTAGATCTTGCCGATCACGTTTTTGCCCACGGCATCGGGTTTGATAATGGAAAGGGTGCGTTCAATCGCCATGTTTTACTCCAGTTGGGTTCAAAAAAGATGAAAAAAGTCTTGAAAATTAGCCCGTTAGTATAACCCGGACAGGCCTCTCCTGTCTTGGCTGCGGACGAAGAGCCCCTGTATGTGGCGGCCGGCGCGTACTTCCCACGCCATATCCCAAAAACCAAGCCGCAAATCGCAAATAACGTTAGGCAATTTGCCGAAACACGTGTACTGTGCTTGGAATCTGTAGGATTCAAGTACTAAATGCGGCACCAGTTTGACGAGTTTTTCCTTGATTTCGATAGATCGGGCATGTGCCCAAGGCGCCTGAAAACAGGCGCTTGATTCAATCTCTTTTTAAGGAAAACTTAAATGCAAACAGGTACTGTAAAGTGGTTCAATGACAGCAAGGGCTTTGGCTTTATTACTCCGGACGGCGGCGGCGAAGACCTCTTCGCTCACTTCTCCGAGATCAAAACCAACGGCTTCAAGTCCCTGAAGGAAAACCAGCGCGTCTCTTTTGAAGTGACCACCGGCCCCAAAGGCAAACAGGCTGCAAACATCCAGCCCGCCTAAGCGCTAGTCGCTTTAGAAAGAAACCCCGGCATGCCGGGGTTTTTTTATGGGCATAAATCCGGGTCGCCACTGCGCTCTCGACGAGTACTGCATCCTGGGCAGGCGTATAATTTTCTCATTGCTTGCACAGCGAAGCAGCCGTCGGAGAAGAAGGTGTCAGGGGTCGCGTTAACCAAGGGGCATAAGGGAGAAATCCTGGTTGCCCTCGAAGTCAGTTCACTGGACAAGTCGGCCTACCTCGCTTTCCATAACATCACACTCGAAGCAGAGGACGGCACCAGCCTGATCGACCACGTCATCATTTCCAAGTTTGGGGTTTTTGTCGTCGAGACCCAGAACCATTCCGGCCTGGTTTATGGCGACGAATCCCAGTCCGAGTGGGCCTGCGAGCTGGGCGAGAACAAATACAAATTTCAGAACCCGTTAAGGCAGAATTATTGGCACATCAAGGCGCTCTCTACGTTGCTTGCACTGCCGGAAAACCTGTTTTATTCAATCATCGCCTTTTGCGGCGATGCCGAATTCAGAACCCCGATGCCGGCCAACGTCATGACATCCGGCTATTCCTCATATATCCGGGGCAAGTCAGCCAGGCTGATTTCCGAGCCGGAGGCGCAAAGTCTCGCAGAGAAGTTCAAGAGTCTCATGCTTTCAGGAGGGGAAGAAACCAGCCGCATACGTATTGAATCCCTGCGCCAGGGACATGCTGCTGCGAATATTTCAGGCAAAGGTCACAAATTGCCGGCCGCAGCAATAACCGAACGCTCAAAAATGTCCCTGCTGCTGCAAACGCTCGAGGACTGGTTTTCCAGGCAGCCAAAATATCGGGCCATCCAGTTGGTAAGCGCTGCAGCGGCAGTGCTGGTGGTGACTGTTATTCTCTTCTCTTACAGCAACGAATCTGACGAGCCCACGGCAACAGCCCAGGTTCAGCCAGCCAGCACTGAAACCAAGAATGGCCGGTCAAGCAATCCTGTCGAGCCGGCACTCATCCTCCAAGGCGCAGAAGCCGAATCGAGCCACCCCAAAAAATCCGAAAAGATGCTGAAAGAAGAAGCCTGGCAGCGCTGGTACAGGGAACCCGAAAAATGTCACCGGATTACAGACGGCAACCGGGTCGAATGCGCCAATCTCTACATTGCCGCCAAAAGGCGGTTTGAGCGCCTATATGCCGCGGGCAAAATAAATTAGAAAAGCTTGGCCTTGCTTAGCCGAAAGGCCATTCTAGATGGCCTCGCGATAACAAATGTGTCTTGCACCATTGATATACTTTGCCCATGCAGCCACCGTTAGACACAATGCAACAAGGCATCGCCCGCCAGCGCGAAGCGCTGAAGGACATGCTGCGCGACCCCCTTGCCCAGGCCGCACAGGCCTGCAGCCGGGTATGGACTGACCGCAAGGCCCTTGACGATGTTCTCACTAACGCCCTGGCCGGCATGCCCATGTGCAAATACATGTATGCACTGGACACCGACGCCATCCAGGTCAGTGACAATATCAGCCGCGAAGGCCTGATCGAAAAAGACTTCGGGCGTGACCGTTCCGACCGCCCCTACATGAACGAACGCGTACCGAGCGAAGGTTTCATGCTGTCGCAGGCCTACATCAGCCTGCGTGCACGGCGCCCCTCGCTGACCGCCATCCAGATCGTGCGCGACGAAACCGGTCAGGTACTGGGCTTCATCGGTTCTGACTTCGATCTGCGCAAATTGCCGCTAACCGGCAAGCTCTACGAAGAGCCCACCCACTGGCGCCAGATCAAGGGTGACCCCGCCATCCGAGGCACCGTGTTTCACCAGACCCGCACCAACAGCCAGATGGATTTGCAAATCGACACCGTGTTGGGCGTGCTGGAAGAACTCATGGTCGACCACGGCATGTATCACGTCATATTGCATTTCTCCAGCAGCCGCGCTGTGATCTGGCTGTTTGACGACCCATATCGCTACCGCCTGCTGGATATAGACGCGCTGACCGACCCGGACATCTGCCTCATCTACCCGCGACTACCCTACCCGGAAAACGCCCTGGTGCCGCGGGACAAGATCCGCACCATCCTGGACAGCCTGCGCGACCTACGCTTCATGGACGAAATGTTCTACCTGCGAAGCGGTACGATCAACATCTTCAACGGTGTGGTGGGCCTGACATTCTCCTGCGACGGCTCGCACTACCTGCCGTGGGAGGAATTCCTATCCAAAGGCTGCGACTTCTGGGCCACGGGAGACACTAGCGGGGAGGCTTGCCCGATTTAGCCACATCAAGAAAGGGCTCAGTAGCGCTTGTCCAGAACCTCTGCGTCCTTGCTCCAGCCCGGAACATCGAAACCCGGGTCGCCGGCAGGCGCAGCATACCGGGTAGAAAGCTTCCAGACTCCGCCTGAGTCAACCCAGACATCCACGACCAAAAGATTGCCGCCCGTTTTACGCTGGCCAAGAAAACTGACAACGGCGGTTTTTCCATGGTCGTGCACCGCCATCTGCTCGATGTTGTAGCCCGTCTTCCTCTCCGCCAGGCTGCGGCGCAACCATGCCTCACGTGGGATAGGCATGCCCGGCGAGGAGCCGACGCGCATCTCGAAATCGTCAGACAACATTCTCTGCATGGCAGCAGCATCATTGGCCTGAACAGCCTGGTTCAGACTGCTCTCAAGCCCAAGAAAAACCTGCACAAGGCGCGTAACCGTCGGTATGCGTGATTGAGCGGCATCATCTGCCTGCGCTGCTCCAAAGCTAAACATTTGGAACGCTGCAAGCATCAGCACGGTCACAAATTTGAGAAACACCGTTCCCCTGCTCAATGACTTGAAAAGGCGGCCCGTCATATCGGAGTGTTCAGTATTCCAAGCAGGACAGATGGCGCATTAATAAGCCACAGCGCAATAACCACCACCAGCATTCACCCAGTTTTGCTGGATCATATAATCGAGGCCACCCATATTCATGTTTGCCTTGGCGCCATTCGACGTGGTGTAAGTCGTGCCAAATTTCCACGCGCATTTATCGGCGTTTTCATAACCCCTTCTGTCGTACCAGCCGTTGAATACAGGGTCCGTGACAGCCTCTTCAAGCTCGTGCGCGATAATGCTTGCCATACCGTCAGCACCGACGTTGTTGTTGGGGCTGGCAGTGGTCTGAATTGCGCAGGAACTGGGGCAACGATCCGGGTTACCCACAAAGGAATATTTAATTTCGACTCCCTGAAACGCGGTATGTGTATGCCAACCGCAGTACTGGGTACAGAAACCGGAAGTCTCATTCACATCCGCAGTGGTCAGCACGAAATAAACACCGTTGGGGTCTTTTGGCAATGCGCCAGAACTGATGGTGTTGGTCACGATGGTCTGCACATTGGCATCGCTCAGTGCCTTGCCGAGTGAAGCAGTAGTGTCATAGGCCTGTCCGGCAAGGGCCACCGAATTCGAGATTTTCTTGTTACTGCCATCATAGTAGGTGGTATTGATGTTGTAGTAAGGCGAACCGCCAATGCTGCCAGCAAGCGCAGGCAAGATCGTTGTTGCGCTGTTGCCGCTCCAATCACCGTACCAGATATAGTAGACGTTGGTGGTCCCCAGCATGACGGGGCCACCATGGTAGTTGATTCCGTTTGAGCTTGATACGGGTTTGCCAGCGCCCTTCGCTGCGCCGTGATTGCCCGGACCGCGGTATTCACCCCAACCCTTGCCGGTAGGCACATACTCCGGTTCAGAGTCCTGGTCACGGGTAACACCCGCGTAAGCTGACATGAATCCAAGGAGACCCAAAATTGGCACTACTGCTTTAAAACAAGTTACAACTCGCATGTTCATCCCCTGGCAGATATGGAAAATCGTGAGGCTGGCTACCATTGCAGCAGGCAGACGGTTGACATATTTAGCCTAACATCGCACTTCGTCAATACGACTAAAGTCATACTTCATGAAATTAAGGCCTGTTCAGGCGGCTGAATACTGCAGCCTGAGACTTATGTACCATTCGAATAACGGCTTCGTAGTGACATAGTCAGGCAATGCCATAGACCTAAAATAAACAAAAATGGCAAAGACGATCCAAATTCATCATCAAAGGGGGTACAACACAATGTTCTTGAACAGGACTTTTTGTAGTACTGCATTGCTTGCGCTGGTTGTTGCAAACGCGCAGGCAGCAGAATCGGAGGGATCAAAAATCGCCCGCGAGGGAAATTTCAGGGGAGCTGCAGCCTGCAGCTCCTGCCACGGCATGGATGGCGCCGGTGCGACCGTGGCTGCATTTCCCCGCCTGGCCGGACAAAATGCCGACTATCTTTCCAAACAACTGCACGACATGCAGCAAGGCCTGCGCAGCGACCCCGTCATGCAGCCCATGGCAAAAGCCCTGAACGACAAGGAGATCGTTGCCGTTGCCAAGTACTACGCCAGCCTGCCCGTGGCCTCGGACAAGGAACCTGCCGCCAGCGAAGAGATGCTAAAAAAAGGCGAACAGCTCGCCACCCTCGGCGACTGGAG
>JAHENE010000086.1 GCA_024643305.1 Thiobacillaceae bacterium
CCCCATCGCCAAGATGCACAAGGCCCACTACGTGCTGATGAACATCGAATGCGATCAGGAAACCCTGGGCGAACTCGAGCATGGCTTCAAGTTCAACGACGCCGTGCTGCGCCACCTCATCATCAACAAGGACGAGGCAGTGACTGCTGCTTCTCCGATGATGAAGGAAGAAAAGGCGCGTTCCGTGCTGGAAGGCGAAACCAAGCCCGAAGCTGAAAGCGCCGCTGCCTGAATGAGCGCAGTTGGATAACCGGCTCGTTCTCAGCGGAGAAATCGTTAACCTGGAACCCCTTCGCTTCAGCCCCGCAGGCATAGCAATCGCCCGGGCAACATTGAAGCACCAGTCGAAACAGTCAGGACAGTTGATGCAGTGCGAACTGACTGTTGCCGCCCAGGGGGAAAATGCCAAGAAGCTCGCCGGCCTTAAACCCGGCAGCCAGGTAAAGGCAACAGGATCGATCACCCGTGCAGGAACCAACAGCCGAAACTTGTTGATGTGGATTGAACAATTTTCTGAGGAGTAAGTAACATGCCCCGTCCTATGGGAAAAAAGCCTACCGGGAAAGATGGTAAGCCCCGCCGCGATAGCGGCAACCGTGGCCTTTTCAAGCGCCGCAAGTTCTGTCGCTTTACCGCCGAAGGCGCGAAGGAAGTAGATTACAAGGATGTCGAAGTGCTGAAGGAATTCATCACCGAAAACGGCAAGATCATTCCTGCCCGCATTACCGGCACCAAGGCCCACTTCCAGCGTCAGCTGTCTGCTGCCATCAAGCGTGCCCGCTTCCTGGCGCTGCTGCCCTATACCGACCTGCACTAAGGAGACCGCCATGCAAGTGATTCTGATGGAAAAAGTGGTCAACCTCGGCAACCTCGGCGACGTGGTCAAGGTCAAGGACGGCTACGCCCGCAACTTCCTGATCCCCGGCGGCCATGCCAAGCGCGCGACTGCTACCAATGTCGCGGAGTTTGAAGCCCGCCGCGCAGACTTGGAAAAAGAACAGGCCGAGAAACTGGCGTCTGCCCAGGCTCGTGCTGAGAAACTTGAAGGCCTGATGATCCAGGTCACCCAGAAAGCCGGTGTGGATGGACGCCTGTTCGGTTCTGTCGGCAATGCCGATATTGCCGATGCGCTGAAAGCCCAGGGCCACGATGTTGTTAAGAGCGAAGTGCGCCTGCCGCAAGGACCGTTCAAGGCAATCGGTGACTACCCCGTGACCCTGTCCCTGCATACGGACGTGGTGGCGAACATCACCGTGTCCATTCTGGGCGAGCATTGATCGGTAGTTGGACAGTAAGCGTAAAAAAGGCCGCGCTAGCGGCCTTTTTTATTTGCTTTTCCCGAAATGGAAACCCGCTCGGATTTTTTTACTGCACTTGTACACCACTTTTCCACAGACTTACCCCTAGACCCAAACAATCTCAGGGGTAGAATGCATCCATGGCTTCCGTCTATTCACTCAACCCCAACGGCTCTTCCGACAACGCGCTGGCAGCAATGAAACTGCCGCCGCACTCGCTGGAAGCAGAGCAGGCGGTGCTGGGCGGCCTGCTGCTGGAAAACGGCGCATGGGACCGCATTGCCGATCAGGTCGGCGAATCCGATTTTTACCGCCAGGACCACCGCCAGCTGCTGAAGGCGATTACCCGTCTCCTTGCCGAAAACAAACCGGCCGATGTCGTGACGGTGGCCGAGCTCCTGCAATCACTGGGCGAACTGGAAAACGTGGGCGGCTTACCCTATCTGGTGTCGCTTACCAGCAATACCCCCTCGGCCGCCAACATCCGCCGCTATGCCGAGATCGTGCGCGAGCGCGCCATCCTGCGCAAACTGGTTGAAACCGCCACTGCCATTGCCGATTCTGCCTACGCGACTTCAGGCCGCAGCGCCGGGCAATTGCTGGATGAGGCCGAAGCAAAGATTCTGAAAATTGCCGAATCCGGGGATCGCAGCAACCAGGGTTTCCAGGAAATCCAGCCACTGTTGCGCTCCGCCGTGGAACGCATCGACGAGCTTTACCATCGCGACAATCCCAGCGAAGTCACCGGCATTCCTACCGGTTACGTGGACATCGACCGCATGACCTCCGGCCTGCAGCCGGGTGACCTCATCATCGTGGCAGGGCGTCCTTCCATGGGCAAGACCGCGTTCTCGCTCAACATCGCCGAGCATGTGGCGCTCGACGCCGGCCTGCCGGTGGCGGTGTTCTCCATGGAAATGGGCGCGCAACAGCTGGTCATGCGGATGATCGGCTCGGTCGGCCGTCTCGATCAGCACAAATTGCGTATTGGCCAGTTAAAAGACGACGACTGGCAGCGTCTCACCTACGCGCTGGGCAAGTTAAATGAAGCGCCTTTCTATATTGATGAAACCCCGGCATTGAATGCCCTTGAACTGCGTGCACGTGCACGGCGGTTGATGCGTCAATGTGGCGGCAAACTGGGCCTGGTGGTGGTCGACTACCTGCAACTGATGTCGTCCTCCAGCCAGGGCGAAAACCGCGCTACCGAAATTTCGGAAATCTCGCGCTCGCTCAAGGCGCTGGCCAAGGAGCTCAACGTCCCGGTGGTAGCGCTATCACAGCTCAACCGTTCGCTAGAGCAGCGTCCCAACAAACGCCCGGTCATGTCCGACCTGCGCGAATCCGGCGCTATCGAACAGGATGCCGACGTCATCATGTTCATCTACCGAGACGAAGTCTACAACCCCGAGAGCCAGGACAAGGGCAAGGCCGAAATCATCATCGGCAAGCAGCGTAACGGCCCCATCGGTATGGTGCCGCTGGCTTTCATCGGCGAGCACACGCGCTTCGAGAACCTCGCCTTCACAGGCGGTTATTAATTAAGGAAGCGGCGTCAAAGTGTCTGCCACCGTCATTGCGAGCATAGCGAAGCAATCCAGTAGCTCAGGCCTGAAAAACCCCCTTGATCGCCACGACGCTGCGCGTCGCGCGATGACAATTCAAGCACAGGTGGTCTAGCCCCATGCGTCCAATTTTGGCGAGCATTTCACTCGCTGCGCTGGCGCATAATCTGGAAGTTGCGCGCCGGCACGCAGGCGGCGCAAAAATTCTTTCCGTCATCAAGGCCAATGCCTACGGCCACGGCTTGAATCGCACAGCGCGTGCGCTTGCCGCCAGCGACGGCTTCGCCGTGCTCAACATCGAAGAGGCAGTGAGCTTGCGACAGATGGGCATGGAAAAACCCATCCTCATGCTCGAGGGCCCGTTCGATGCGGAGGAAATGAGCGCTTACTCCGAATTGAATCTCACGCCGGTGCTGCACTCCCCACACCAGCTTGAATGGCTGCGGTTGGTGGCCGAACCCTTGAATGTGTTTCTCAAGTTCAACAGCGGCATGAACCGCCTGGGTTTTTCACTGGCGGATTGGGAAGCCATACTCGCACACGTGAAAGTGCAGCCACAGGTTGCGCAGGTTACATTGATGACGCACTTCGCCACCGCCGACGAAGAACTCGGCATCGACTGGCAGTGGCATCACTTTCAGGAAAAAGCAAAAGACGCCTGCCTGCCGGTCAGTGCGGCCAACTCCGCCGCAATCCTGCGCTATCCCGAAACGCATAACGAATGGGTGCGGCCCGGCATCATGCTCTACGGTTCTTCGCCCTTTGCAGATGTCAGCGCGGCGGAACTCGGGCTCAAGCCCGCCATGACCCTGAAGTCCGAAATCATTTCCGTGCAGACGCTCAAGCCCGGCGAGGGCTTGGGCTACGGCCTTACCTTCATGGCCGACGAAGAAACGCGCATCGGCATCGTCGCCTGCGGCTATGCCGATGGCTATCCGCGCCACGCACAGACTGGAACCCCGATACTGGTCAGCGGCCACCGCACCCGCACCCTCGGCCGCGTGTCCATGGACATGTTGGCGGTGGATATCAGCAACATTCCCGAAGCTGGCGTCGGCAGCCCAGTGGTGCTGTGGGGCGAGGGCCTGCCGGTGGACGAAGTCGCACGTGCGGCGGGAACCGTCAGCTATGAATTGCTGTGCGCGCTGGCGCCAAGAGTGGCGGTGAGGGAAGAATAAAAGTGAAAGAATTGTTTTGTAATCAATGGGCACAAGCCCGAATGAATTGTCACTGAGTCGGTAAATTAACGTTATTTCTGGCTATATTTGAATCGGTTAATCAGGTCATTCTTCAAGTCCGACGAACTCAATAGAGGAGGAGTCATGATGAAAAAGCTGACAATTATCGGTTCAATTCTGGTGTTCGCGCTGAATGCCGGGGTTGCCTTTTCAGCCAATTTCCCGAAAGCGCCCCATAGAGTCAATGAAGCCGAAGCCGAGGGATTGGTTCGCGTAAACGCGGATGAACTCAAGGAACTGTTGAACGGGCCTATGAATTTCAAGGGCGAAAATTCACGCAGCACCCTTACGTTCAGCCCGGATGGTTCTGTCGAAAGGAAGGGCGCCACAACCCTAAAAGGAAAATGGCATATCAATCCGCAAAAGAATGCCTACTGTACTGCCTTTAACCTCAAGTCAGGCTACCAGGAAAACTGCTTCGCTGTGTTCCGTTCCCAGGACGGGATACACTTCTTTGATTACGATGTTGATAAGGGATATGACGTGCATGTCTGGCGTCGGGCGACGGAGCAATGAGGCTAGTTTAAGTCAGTCGGCAAAGCGTCCGGTTTAGGACGGCGTCAAAATCGAAAGGGGAGGGGTTGTCGATGTACTGGCGGATTTGCCTGAGGATAAGGAAACTCGGCCGAAGCCTTTTACGAGGCGTTGCGGGACGAGAACGCCAGCCTGAAAATTAAAGGGAGTCAGCATCTGAATGGTTTTTCGGTTTGATAAGTTGAGTTCTGCTGCACCCATCCTGGATTACTAGAGCCACCATCATGATGGAATACATGTTTTTCGATACCACCCTGCGCGACAGGTTTGTCGAGCATGCGCGTGAACTCGGCATTGCCTGCACCCTGCAGGGTGACAGCATGGGCGGGCTGGTGGTCGGCGTGCCGGAAGATTTGCCGGAGGACAAGGAAGAGGCAATCGAAGCCTATTACGAAGTGCTGCAGGAAGAGCAGGCCAGTCTGGTGGATCAATCCGAGGGCGGCTTGAAAAAACATCTGGCCGGGTTTCGTCTGGAGCTGCCGGATGGGCAGTCCTCAATGGTTGCGCTGCAGCCGGATATCGCCAACCGGCTGATGGATTGTTTCAGCCTGGAAGAAATTCAGGCGCTGTTCGCCACTGTGGCCCGGTGCGCACTGCATCCCCAGGACACGCCTTTGTGCCAAACGAAGCTTGAGAAGTAGCCATTCACAGTGGGACGCCGCAACCACCATCACGTCTATGTGATCGAACTATCGAAAGACGTCCTCTACGAGGGCCGCTTCAAGAAAGCCAACCCCGGTTACATCACTGGCAAGCCCTGCGTCTATGTCGGCATGACCGGACTGGACCCGGATGTGCGTTTCGACAAACACAAGGCCGGCATCCAGTCCAACCGCTACGTCAAGGAATACGGACTGCGTTTGTTGCCAGAGCTGTATGAACTTTATAACCCGATGTCCTATGACGCTGCGCGCGACCTGGAGGTGGAACTGGCGATCGACTTCCGTGAATCTGGCTATGGCGTCTGGCAGGCATGAGCCGCCCCTCGAAGGTTCGCGCAAATCAGCGCGGCTGCGCGAATTAAATTTCATCAATCAGAAAACAGGTTGAACCTGCTCCCTTAAAGCCCTGTCTGTAGCTTGCTGTCGGGTATCATGCAATTCAGTTTCTGCCCCGGCTTTCTTTGCCGCGTGGATTTTCCATCAACTTGATTTCCCTTTGAAAACACTTTCTCTTTCCTGGTTATTCCTGCTTGGCGCGCTCACCGCCATCGGGCCTTTGTCCATCGACATGTATCTGCCCGCCTTCCCGGTGGTGGAGCGGGATTTGCAGGCCTTGCCCGGTTCCATGGAATACACCCTGGCGAGTTTTTTCATTGGCATGTCGCTTGGGCAGTTGTTCTACGGGCCGTTGAGCGACCGCTTCGGACGGCGCCGGCCTCTAATGGCCGGGCTGTTTCTATACACCGTAGCTTCGCTGGCTTGTGCCTTTGCAGGCAGCGTGCAACTGCTGGTGGGGATGCGCTTTCTCGAAGCTTTGGGCGGCTGCGCCGGCATGGTCATCACGCGTGCGGTGATACGCGACCGTTGCGGCGCACGCGATGCAGCCCGCGCGTTTTCCGCGCTGATTCTGGTCATGGGGCTGGCGCCGATTCTGGCACCCATGCTGGGCAGCGCGGTGGTGACCTGGCTAGGCTGGCGCGAGATCTTCCTGCTACTGTCGTTGTACGGCGCCATCGGCTTGTTTGCCGTGTATCACGGACTGCCGGAAACCCATGATATCCAGCACGAGCCGCCGCTGCGCTTGGGGGGCGTGTTCGGCAATTACGGACGGCTGTTGCTCTCACGCAGTTTCATCGGCTACACATTTTCTAGCGGGCTGGCTTTCGCTGGCATGTTCGCCTACATCGCCGGCTCACCTTTTGTGCTGATCCAGTTGCATGGCATTCCCGCGGAGCATTTTGGCTGGGTGTTTGGCCTGAATGCCCTGGGTTTCGTGGTCGCCAGTCAGGTTAACGCGCGGCTGCTGAAAACCCACAACCTTACCCGCCTGCTGCATTACGCCGTCTGGGTGCCGGCCCTGGCTGGTGCAGTACTGGCCGTGGCGGGTTTTGATGGCTGGCTGCCGTTGCCGTTGATTCTGGCCGGATTTTTCGTTTATGTGGCCAGCCTGGGCTTCATCGGCCCCAATGCCATGGCGGCGGCACTGGCCACACACGGACAGCAGGCAGGCACGGCTTCGGCCCTGATGGGCGCATTGCAGTTTGGCATTGCCACCGTAATGGGATCAATGGTGGGTTTGCTGCACGATGGCACTGCCCGTCCACTTATGCTGGTGATGGGTTTCTGCGGCGTGGGCGCCTTGCTGGCACATCGCTGGCTGGCGGTGCCAGCGAAACACGCTGAACCCTAGCGGCACTACTCATGCCGCAAGGCATCAATCGGATTCAGTGCAGCCGCGCGCCTGGCAGGAAAGAAGCCGAATATCACGCCGATTACGGCGGCGAAAAGGAACGCCAGCAGGTTGATGCCCGGATTGAACAGGAAGGGCACTTGCATGAGGTAGGCGAGGCCGGCCGAGGCAACTACGGCGAGGCCGATGCCGACCAGGCCGCCGAAGGCGGAGAGCACGACTGCCTCGATCAGGAATTGCATCAGCACTTCGCGTTCCAGCGCACCGATGGCAAGGCGGATGCCGATTTCGCGGGTGCGCTCGGTGACCGATACCAGCATGATGTTCATGATGCCGATGCCGCCAACCAGCAGGCTCACTGCCGCCACTGCGCCGAGCAGGGTAGTCATCACGCGGATGGTGCCGGTAAGGGTCTCGGCGATCTGGCGGGTGTCGAAGACGGTGAAATTGTTGTCCTCGTTGTCCGCGAGCCTGCGCCGTTCGCGCATGAGCTGTTCGATCTGCCTTTTCACCTTGTCGGTGGAAACTTCGTCCTTCACCGACACCATCAGGGAACGCACGTCGGTGTTGCCGGTGAGCCGCCGCTGTACGGTGCGCAGTGGCATGATGATGGTGTCGTCCTGGTCCGAGCCCATCGCCGACTGGCCTTTGCTGGCCAATAACCCGATGACTTCGCAGGCGAACTGCTTGATGCGGATTTCGCCGCCGATTGGATCCTGGTTGCCAAAGAGTTCGCGCTTGACCGTCCCGCCGATAACGCAAACTGCCTTGCCAGCGTGCTCCTCGCTTTCATTGAAATAACGTCCTTCTGACAGCTTCCAGTTGCCGGCAACGAAATAATCGGCATTGCTGCCAGTGATGCTGGTAGCCCAGTTGTTGGCGCCTGCGATCACAGTAGTCGACTTGTTCACGGTTGGTGCGACCACGTTGATGCCGCTGATCTGGCTCTTCAGGGCCTCTGCATCATCGACCTTGAAGTTGGGGGCACCCAGAAAGCCATAACCGGCCAGCCGTTGGCCCGCCCTGACGGTGAGCAGGTTACTTCCCAGGCTGGAAATCTGATCGGAGACCACCTTGGTGGCGCCGTCGCCCAGCGTGACCATGGTAATCACCGCCGCAACGCCGATGACGATGCCGAGAATGGTGAGGAAGGAGCGCAACAGGTTGCGGCGGATGGCACGCAGGGCAAGGATGAAGGTGCTCCAGATCATTAGGCCGCCCCCCCG
>JAHENE010000087.1 GCA_024643305.1 Thiobacillaceae bacterium
TCGGCGTGCTGATCATGCTGCCGATCATGCTGGGAACAGCGTATCTGGGCTACCAGGCCATGTTTGCCTCAAGCAATTAAGCAGCGCTGAGTTTGGCGTATTCCAACGCCAGCCACTTGACACCCGCATCGCGGAATTTGACCTGCACACGCGCATCCGCACCACGTCCTTCAAAATTGACAATCACACCTGCACCAAATTTCGGGTGTGTCACGTTTTGCCCAATGGAAAAGCCAGCCGCACCCTGGCTAGCTTCACTACGTGACAAAGACGCTGGTTCGGAAGCCCAGGCTGCCTTGCGGTTATTGAGTGGCAGCAATAAATTTTCCGGCAGTTCATCCAGAAAACGCGACGGCAGACCATAGCGCACCTGTCCATGCAACATGCGCGACTGCGCGTGGGTCAGGTATAGGCGCCTGCGCGCGCGGGTAATCGCCACATACATCAGGCGGCGCTCTTCCTCCAGACCATCTGGATCGGCAAAGCTTTGCTCGTGCGGGAACAATCCCTCTTCGAGACCGGTGATGAACACGCTGTGGAATTCCAATCCCTTGGCCGCGTGCACCGTCATCAACTGCAGTGCATCGGTGCCTGCACCGGCCTGATGTTCGCCCGCTTCCAGCGCGGCATGGGCAAGAAAGGCCTCCATCACGCTTTGCCCTTCTTCCATCACCGCCTCCGGATCCTGTTCGAACAGTGCTGCGGCATTAACCAGTTCGTTGAGGTTTTCCAGGCGATCCTGGCCATCCTTCTCATTCAGGTAGTGGTCGGCCAGTCCCGACATGTTGATGACCTGCTCCAGGGTCTCGGCCAGTGACAGGCCCTCGATCGCCTCCCGGGCTTTTTCGATCAGGTTCACGAATGCAGGCAGACCTTTGGGTGCATCACGCTTGCCAGCGCTTTGCGCCTGCGCCGCTATCCATAGGCTGACGCCGCCCGTCCTGGCCGCTTCCAGCAAATTCTCGAGACTGCGCGCACCAATGCCGCGGGTGGGGAAATTGACGATGCGCAGGAAAGCGCCATCGTCATCCGGGAAACTCATCACGCGCAGATATGCCAATGCGTGCTTCACTTCCTGGCGCTCGAAAAAGCGCAATCCGCCATAGACCTTGTACGGAATGGCTGAGGTAAACAAAGCATGTTCCAGCACCCGTGACTGCGCGTTGGAACGGTACAGCAGCGCCATGTCCGATAGCGCATTGCCCTCGCGGTGCAACGCCTTTACCTCGTCGACAATGAAAGCAGCTTCATCCTGATCGCCATAGCCTTCGAACACGCGGATCGGCTCGCCCGCCCCCTCGTCGGTCCACAGGTTCTTGCCCAAGCGCTCGCGATTGCGCGCGATCAGTTCGTTGGCGGCAGACAGGATATTGCCGTGGCTGCGGTAGTTTTGCTCCAGCTTGATCACCCTGCCTTGCGCATATTCCTTCTCGAATTCGCGCATGTTGGCCGTCTCCGCACCGCGAAAGGCGTAGATAGACTGATCATCGTCGCCCACAGCAAACATGGCCGTGGAGGGCCCGGCAAACAACTTCAACCAGCGATATTGCAGCGGGTTGGTGTCCTGGAACTCGTCGATGAGGATGTGCTTAAAGCGTGCCTGGTAATGATTCCGCAGCGGCTCGTTGCGCGACAGCAGTTCGTAGGCGCGCAGCAGCAATTCAGCGAAATCCACCACGCCCTCGCGCTGGCATTGCGCGTCGTAAGCCTCGAAGATTTCCGCCAGCCGCCTTGTGTACTCGTCATGCACCTCCACATCCCTGGCGCGCAGGCCGGCATCCTTGTTGCCGTTGATGAACCACTGCACCTTGCGCGGCTCGTATTTTTCGGTATCGATGTTCATCGCCTTCAGTAGGCGCTTGATGGCGGAGGACTGGTCCTGGCTGTCCAGAATCTGGAACACCTGCGGCAGATTGGCCTCGCGGTGATGCGCCCGCAACAGACGGTTGGCCAAGCCGTGGAAGGTACCAACCCACATGCCGCGGGTATTGATGGGCAACGCGGAAGAAATGCGCGTGAGCATCTCCTTCGCCGCCTTGTTGGTAAAGGTCACCGCCATCAGGCCCAGCGGTGACACCTGCCCGGTCGAAATCAGCCAGGCGATGCGGGTGGTTAACACGCGGGTCTTGCCCGAGCCGGCCCCCGCCAGAATCAGGGCGGACTGGTGCGGCAGCGTCACCGCTTCGCGCTGTTGCGGGTTGAGGGATTCGAGCAGGGATGCGGACATGGATACAATGCAGGCTTACAAGCCTATATTTTACCGGAAGCTCCAATGATCAAGATTCTTTACTTCGGCTCCCTGGTCGATGCCTTCGACCGCGCCTCCGACGAAATTGACCTGCCGCCCAATGTGGGCGACGTGCAGAGCCTGATGTTCTTCCTGAGCCTGCGCGGCGAAGTCTGGGCCAGATACCTGCGCAACAATCCCGGCCTCAAGATTACCGTCAACCGCAAGTTTGCCGAAGGCGGCACCATCATCGGTGAAGGCGACGAAATCGCTTTTGTCTCCCTAGGTTAACAATTCCCTGCCGCTACCCTTTGTGCAGGAAGTGGTTTGCCAATAAACCACACCATCAAGATGGTGATTACGGAGCGCTGAACTACAACTTTCGCCATATATTCACTTCTTGCTTGCTGCTCTATAAACGGTTAACTAAAGTATCTGCATGCCGTTATTGATTGAGGCAAGAAAGAAACAAGTAGAAAAAAGCAAAGCCGTCTTTTTTGATCGGAACGGCAATTACAATGACGAGGAGGCTTGTGGGGGTCAGGGATTCAAAACCCATCATCAGGGGCAAAGTTCGCCATTCTCTGAGCGGCGCTGAATTCCTGCGTCGATTCCGCTGGCTGGTTTTTTACAGTTGGAACATTCCGCCAGTGTTCGGGCTGGGTTTCATTTTGCTGATCGGCGTGCTCACGCCATCTCAGCTCCTCGGCATCCTTATCACCCCGCTGGAGCCAGCTTACATTCTCAGCTGGCTAGCGTTTTCGCTATGGTTCCTGCCGCGTTTCATGCGCCCATTGTCAGACTGGCTCGATGGAAGGCCAGGTGGCAATCCAGATGCGGCAGTGCGTGCCGTACGGCAATTTCCACTGCTCTACTGGGGCACATTCCTGACATACCTTGTCATGGCGCCTGTTTCCGTTGTGGCCGCAGCGCATCTCTATACCGATTTCCAGGCCACTACCTACGCCCTGTTTCGCATTGAACTGGTCGCGCTTATCGTGTCGATCATTGTTGGCCTGCCCATCTTCTTCCTGATGTTCGACCTGTTTGGCCGGGCACTGGGCGGGCTGGAACTTACAAAACCAATTATCACCATCAAGACCAAGGTGTTCCTGATTGGTGCACTGGTACCGCTTTTGATCGACACCATGCTGGTGCAGTACTACTGGACCAGAACGGGTTTCTTCACCATTGAAACCTTCGGCATGTGGCTATTGCTGGAAGCACTGGCCATTGGCGGCAGTCTGATATTTGCTCACAGTTTCGGCCAGTCGCTCAGTCCTTTGCAAAATCTGATCGGCGTACCGCACACACTCCCACAGGCCAGCATCGCCGCATTGCGTCCGCTTTCGACCGACGAACTCGGTCTGCTCACTACAGAATACCGAATGATGCTGGAAGAACTGCGGTTACATAACGAACAGTTGGAAGATCTTGTCAGCGTGCGTACAGCCGAGCTCGAAATCGCGAACCGCGAACTTGAAGCATTCAGTTATTCCGTATCGCACGACCTGCGCGCGCCGCTGCGCGCCATAGATGGCTTCGCCAAGGCCTTAAGCGAGGATTTTTCCGACAAACTGGACCAAACCGGACAGGATTACCTCAAACGCGTATATGGTGGCGCGCAGCGCATGGGACTTTTGATTGACGATTTGCTTCAGCTGTCACGAATCAACCAGTCCGCACTCAAGCCGACAAACATCAATTTGAGTGAAATGGCACGCAAGATCTCAGCCCAGCTTGCAGATTCCACTCCCGGGCGGGACGTCATCATTGATATCTCCCCCGGACTGGCATGTGAGGCGGACAACAACCTTCTTAACATTGCCTTGACCAATCTGCTCGACAACGCCTGGAAATACTCCGGCAAGACGGAAATGCCGCGCATCGAGTTCGGCGCGACCAACCATGATGGGCAAACAGCCTATTACGTTCGAGACAATGGCACAGGATTCGACATGCAATATGCCGGCAAGCTGTTTGGTGCATTCCAGCGTCTGCACGGCGCTGAATTCCCTGGAACGGGTATTGGTCTCGCCACCGTCCAGCGCATCGTCCACCGCCACCACGGGCGAGTATGGGCAGAATCTGAAGTGGGTCAGGGGGCGACATTCTTTTTCACGCTTGGCACCCCGATAAAGGAAAACGCATAGCGGGGAACAAAGCAAATAAAGCGTCTTATTCCAATTGAATTTCACCCCACTCTCATGACAATGAACCTGAAAAACCTTGCAGTCCGCAGCTTCAGCAAATGGGCTCTCGCCAGTATTGCGCTGATCACTATGTCCCCTGCTCAGGCCGACCTGAAACTCGGCATTCATCCATTCAAACCAGCCAGCCAACTGGTTGAATCATTTTCTCCGCTTGCCGACTATCTCAGCGAGAAAATGGGTGAGCGGGTAAGCCTGGTAATCGCCAGGGACTACCAGGAACACATCGATGCAATAGGCCGCGGAGAAATCGATATCGCCTACCTGGGGCCGGTCTCATACGTCAAACTGCATGACACCTACGGCAATGTCCCGCTCCTTGCACGCCAGGCCATCAATGGGAATCCCGCATTCCACGGCAAGATTTTCGTTCGCAAGGACAGCACCATCCAGAATATTGCCGACCTCAAAGGCAAATCATTTGCCTTTGGGGAGCCGCACTCAACCATGAGCCATCTGGTTCCGAGATACATGATGTGGCAGGCCGGCGTAACGGTCGACAAACTGGGTAATTACAAATTCGTAGGCGATCACGTCAATGTCGCACTCGGGGTTCTGGCCGGTGATTTCGACGCCGGCGCAACCAAGGAGGATGTCTACTTCAATCGTGAACGCCTTGGGTTACGTGCCATTGCCACTTCCCAACCTATCTCGGACCACGTACTTGTGGCCAGCCGGAAAATGCCGGCATCCAAGGTGCGCAAGTTGCAGGAAATCCTACTCCAGATCGACAAGGATCCGCGTGGCGCGGCCATCCTCCAGTCGATAACAAAGGGGGTAACGGCCCTGATTCCTGCAAAAGACAGCGACTACGACAGCCTGCGCACCGCGCTGAAAAAGATGCGGGAAA
Source organism: Thiobacillaceae bacterium (assembly GCA_024643305.1). GTDB lineage: Bacteria > Pseudomonadota > Gammaproteobacteria > Burkholderiales > Thiobacillaceae > UBA6918. The sequence continues at coordinate 5,288 of JAHENE010000087.1, forward strand.
TCGGAGTCGAGTACTGATGACTATTCCGGGTTCCTCGCGCGCCACCAACCGGCGCACGCTGATTGCCTTCATCGCCGTTCTGGCAGGTGTTGTGTCTGCCGCAGCCTTTACACTGCTCATTCTGCAAAGAAGCTACCTCCACAGTGAGGCGCAGGAAGAATTGCAAACCGAGATGACGCTCCTCGGCGAACTCTCAACGGATGCATTGCTGCGCTCGGACTATGCCGCGGTAGAGGGATTAGTCAGAAGGTGGGTCAACCGCCATGACTACATCATGCAAATCACCGCAACCATGCCAAACGGCTTCGTTCTGGTAAGCGAAAAAAAGGCGAGCCAGGCGAAGGACCCTTTGATCGTACACAGCCCTGTGACCTTCAATGGCAAAACCTTGATGACCATTCATACGGTCGGTGATTTTTCCATCTCCGAGGGCGGATACAGCTCGATCATCGTGCACGTTTCGATCCTTCTGCTGGCTGCGATTTTCATACTCGGATGGCTGCTATGGTGGATTTTGCAACGCACTGCAATCAGGCCACTTGAAAACCAGATTGCGGCCCGGGAGGAAAAAGAGCGCGAACTGCTGCAACGTACATCCGATCTTGAAACCGCACTCAAGGAACTGGACTCGTTCAGCTATTCGATTTCACACGACTTGCGAGCCCCTTTGCGCGCCATCGATGGTTACGGTCACGCCCTGACCGAAGACTACGGAAAGTTCCTGGATGCGACAGCCCTTGATTATGTTGCCCGAACACGCGCTGCCGCTCAGCGCATGGGCTTCCTGATAGACGACCTGCTGGCTCTTTCGCGCATGACGCGTCGCGAACTGGCCTCCCGGGATGTCGACATAACTTCGCTGGTCCATGACGCCCTGGATCGCATGGCACAAGCCGAACCCTGGAGAAACGTCGAGACCACCGTGGAAGGCAATGTACATGCCAAAGGTGACCCAAGCCTGCTTGCCATCGTAATTGACAATCTGGTCCAAAATGCCTGGAAATACACTTCCCGCGCGAACCACCCCTTTATTGAATTTGGAACGCGCAAACAGAATGGGGAAACCGTTTACTTCGTCAGGGACAACGGTGTCGGTTTTGACATGCAATACGCAGACAAACTTTTCAGGCCTTTCCACCGCCTGCACACACCTCATGAATTCTCTGGATCTGGAATTGGCCTTGCGACAGTTGCACGCATCATCCAGCGCCATGGCGGAAGAATTTGGGCGAACGGCGAAAAGGAAAAAGGCGCAACTTTCAGTTTCACACTCGCCTCCCGGGCTTCGGTCTGAACGGATATGGTGTAAGGCGTAGAGTTCTGGCAAAGTGGTAGACATGATTCTTCGATTCATTAACGGGCAACACGGCTGACGAGGGAAATAGGCATGGAAAATTCAGACAAAGTCATATTGCTTGTTGAAGACAATCCAGACGATGAAGCGCTTACACTGCGCGCGCTCAAAAAAAACAACATCATGAACGAGGTTGTAATAGCTCGCGACGGCGTCGAGGCGCTGGATTACCTGTTTGGAACCGGCGCACATGCCGGACGCGACGTCAGCTTTCAACCCCAGGTGATATTACTGGACTTGAAACTACCCAAGATCGACGGCCTCGAAGTGCTAAAACGGATACGCGAAGATGAGCGCACGAGCATGCAGCCGGTGGTTGTCCTTACCACCTCAAATGAAGACAGCGACGTCATCACCAGCTACAAACTGGGTGTAAACAGTTACATACGCAAACCGGTTGATTTTGAGCAGTTCATGGAAGCCGTTCGCCATCTGGGGCTTTACTGGCTGGTGCTGAATATCGCGCCGCCCAGGCAGGGGTAGAAATGAGTTTGCTGCTGCGCGCCCTGCTGGTCGAAGACTCTGAGGATGATGCCACGCTGCTTTTGCGCGAATTGCGCAAAGGCGGATATGCCCCATATTACCGGCGTGTGGATACAGAGCACGAATTCGAGTCCGCTCTTCGAACCGAGAATTGGGACATTATCATTACAGACCATAATCTCCCAAGCTACAGTTCAGGCGCTGTGCTGTCCGCCGTAAAGCGAAGTGGTCTTGATGTTCCCGTGATTATCGTTTCAGGATCAATCGGTGAAGAACTCGCGGTGGCCGCCATGAAAAACGGCGCACATGATTACATCATGAAGGACAATCTCTCGCGACTGGTTCCTGCCGTGGAGCGGGAGTTGCGCGAAACCCAGAACCGTCACGCCCACCGCCTTGCACAGCAAACCATCCAGCACCTGGCCCTGCATGACCCCCTCACCGGGCTGACCAACCGCCACGAATTCGAAGTCCGCTTGGGCAAGGCACTCGACGAGGTTGGCAACGGCGTGCAGCATGGTCTTCTTTACATGGACCTGGACCAGTTCAAGGTAATCAACGATACCTGCGGCCACGAAGCCGGGGATGAATTGCTGCGCCAACTGGCAATTGTGCTACATGAGCCCATCCGTGACATGGACACGCTCTCAAGGCTTGGCGGGGATGAGTTTGGCGTTCTGCTTTTACATTGTTCGCTTGAACATGCCAGCGAGGCAGCTGAACGCCTGTTGAGAACCATCAAGGACTTCCGCTATATCTGGCGCGACAAGACCTTCTCGATCGGGGCCAGCATCGGCCTTGTCATGCTCACCGAGCGCAATCAAACATCATCTGATGTGCTGCGTCTGGCGGACATGGCCTGTTATGCGGCAAAGGACAGGGGACGCAATCGCATTCACGTATACCGCGAAGACGATACAGAATTACTGCAGCGGCATGGCGAAATGGAATGGGTTGCGCGCATCAACAGGGCGCTCGAAGAAAACCGCTTTGTTCTCTATCACCAATGTATTGCTTCACTTGACCACAGGAACGACAGGCATTGCGAATTCCTGATTCGCATGCTGGGAGACGATGGAGAGCA
>JAHENE010000088.1 GCA_024643305.1 Thiobacillaceae bacterium
CGGATGGCAAGCGCTGGCAGGCGTGGGCGCGCAACGGCCTGAATGGCGTGCGCAGGCACTACACCTGGCAGGCGCATGCGCGGAAATATCTGAAGACGCTGGATCAGCTTTTGTTCCGCCAGCGCAAACGCCTGCGCCGCGAGCATGCAGCCCTGCACGAAACCCATGCCCTGCCCTTGGTCCAGTCCATGGTCGTAACGGATATCGACAATACCCTGACTGGCGACGAGCAAGGACTCGCCGAATTCTTAAGCTGGCTGGATGCACAACGCGGGCGTGTAGGCTTTGCCGTGGCCACAGGGCGCAGCCTGGAATTGACACTGAAAGTGCTGAAGCAATGGAAAGTGCCGCGGCCGGATGTCCTCATCACCTCCGTCGGTTCTGAAATTTATTACGGCCACAAGTTCAAGCAGGATGAAGGCTGGATGCGCCACATTCGCCACGAGTGGCGGCGCGATGCACTTGAACTCCTGCTGGCAGATGTTCCCGGTCTGCGCTTGCAAGGGCCGGAAGGTCAGCGCGAATTCAAACTGAGCTATTTCATTGACCCGAGCTGCGCCCCACCCACAAAGGAAATACAGGCGCTTCTGCGCAAACACCGTCTGAACGCGCAGGTTATTTATTCGCATCAGGCTTATCTGGACATCCTTCCGGCGCGCGCTTCCAAAGGCCAGGCCATTCGCTATCTGGCATGGCGCTGGGGCTTGCCTTTAAATTCATTTCTGGTTGCGGGCGACTCCGGCAATGACCGCGAAATGCTGTTGGGCGACACCATGGGCGTCATCGTCGGTAACCACAGCGAGGAACTTGCAGATATGGAAGGGCGCGAACGCATTTACTTTGCCCACCGCCACTCTGCCGGCGGGATCGTGGAAGGGATCCAGCATTACCACTTCGCCGAAAACAAACAAAAAGAGGAAACCCCCGCATGAATATTCAGGAACTACAGCAAGTCCTATCCACGCATCGCTCTTTGTGGCACCAGTGGCTGCGCAATTGTCAGGCTGACGGCCGGACTTTTCTGTTGCAATCCGATTTGCAGCGGATCTGGCATGGGCTCGTTGAAGACAGCACGGACGCAGCGGGCATAGCGGCACTCTCCCCCTGGATTACACACCTTCAGGAAGTCAGCTTCGACTCACCTGCCGCCGTCTTTGCTTACCGCCCCCGCATCGGGGATTGGCGTTTTTATCATGGCCACACCGAGCAGTTGACCCTGGAAGAAATCAACAGCAATGATTTTCTCGCATTCAAGGAGCGGCTTATTTCTCCTTCAAGCGAGCCCGTACTGGAAGTCGATTTCGCACCTTTCAACCGCGGTTTCCCGCGACTCAAGGAATCGCGCTCCATCGGCAACGGTGTTCTGTTTCTCAACCGCCAGCTGGCCAGCCGCGTGATTGCCAAGCCGGAGGCGCTGGAAGAGAAATTACTACGTTTTCTTACGCTCCATGCCATGGAAGGCCAGCCGCTGCTTACCCATCTTGCCTACCCCGACACCGCCACACTGCGTGATGTGATTCGCCAGGCGCTCACCCGGCTGGAGAAACTCAAGCCCGACACGCCCTGGGTTGAATTTGCCCCCCACTTGCACGCCCTGGGCCTGGCTTCCGGCTGGGGCGACAGTGCCCGCCGGGTAATCGAGACCATGAGCCTGCTGCAGGATGTGCTGGAAGGACCCTCGCCCGAATCCATGGAAGCTTTTCTCGCGCGCATCCCCATGATCTCGCGGCTGCTGATCCTTTCGCCGCACGGCTATTTTGGTCAAAGCAATGTGCTGGGCAGACCCGACACCGGCGGCCAGGTGGTTTACATCCTCGATCAGGTGCGGGCGCTGGAAGCAGAGATGCGTAACCGGCTTGCACAACAAGGCGTGACCATTACGCCAAAGATCGTGATCGTCACACGTTTGATACCCGAGGCCGAAGGCACCACCTGCGACCAGCGCATGGAAAAAGTGCATGGCACCGAGAACAGTTGGATTCTGCGAGTGCCGTTCCGGCGCGAAAACGGCGAGATTCATCCGCGCTGGATTTCACGTTTTGAAATCTGGCCCTATCTCGAGCGTTTTGCGCAGGAGGCCGGACTGGAAGTGGTGGCCGAACTGGGCGGCCGACCTGACCTCATCATCGGCAACTATTCCGACGGCAATCTGGTTGCCAGCCTGCTGTCGCGGCAGATGGGCGTCACCCAATGCAACATTGCCCACGCTCTCGAAAAGACCAAGTACCTGCTGTCCGACCTTTACTGGCGCGACATGGATGCCAATTACCACTTTGGTTGCCAGTTCACCGCCGACCTGATCAGCATGAACAGCGCAGACTTCATCATCACCAGCACCTACCAGGAAATCGCCGGCACACGCGACACCATCGGCCAGTATGAGGGCTATACGGCGTATACCCTGCCGGGACTTTATCGCGTCACCCACGGCATCGATCTTTACGACCCGAAGTTCAATATCGTTTCTCCGGGTGCCGACGCCACAGTGTATTTTCCATACCAGCAATCCCCGGACCGCCTCGCCGGCCTGCATGACGAAATCGAGCAGATGCTGTTTGGCGATGGGGGTGGTCATGCCGTGCACGGCGTATTGAGCGAGCCGAAGAAAATGCCTATTTTCACCATGGCCCGGCTTGACCGCATCAAGAACGTGACCGGACTGGTGCGCTGGTTTGGCGAGCATCCTGAGTTGCGCAACATCGCCAACCTGATTGTGGTGGCCGGCCATGTTGACCCCAACGATTCAGGCGACACTGAGGAACGGGCCGAAATAGAGCACATGCACCGGCTGATCGAAGAGTTCGACCTGAACAGCCACCTGCGCTGGATCGGCGGCCGCCTGGACAAACAGATCACCGGCGAGTTGTACCGGGTTGTTGCCGATCACGGCGGCATTTTTGTGCAGCCCGCGCTATTCGAAGCCTTTGGTCTCACCGTGGTGGAGGCCATGGCATGTGGTTTGCCAGTTTTTGCCACCCGTTACGGCGGGCCATTGGAAATCATTGAAGACGGGCACTCCGGGTTTCATATCGACCCCAATGACGGGGCAGACAGCGCCGAACGTATTTACCAATTCCTGCAAACCAGCCAGCAAGAAGCTGCGCACTGGCAAAGCATCTCTAATGCCGCCATCGAACGCGTGAAGGAACGTTACACATGGACGCGCTATGCCGAGCGCATGATGACACTGGCGCGCATTTATGGTTTCTGGAAGTTTGTGCACAATCTGGAACGCGAAGAAACCCAGCGCTACCTGGAAATGTTCCATCACTTGATGTACCGTCCGCTGGCGCGGGCGGTACCAACTTCGTAAACACCTGTTCAGGCAAATACGCGCGCAGTTCAGCGGCCGGTTGAGCCCGGCGGCGCAGCGCGAAGGTACTGCAAAGGCCAAGATGCAGAATGGCCCAGCGCCTTGGCTGCATGCAGCGGCCAGAATGGATTGCGCAGCAGCTCGCGCCCCAACAGCACCACATCAGCCTGGCCGCTGCGGATGATGTGGTCTGCTTGCGCAGGAGATGTGATCAATCCTACCGCGGAAGTCGCGATCCCTGCTTCGCTGCGAATGCGCGCGGCAAATTCAGTCTGAAAACCTGGACCGGCAGGGACTTGCGCGATGGGCACCATGCCCGCGGAAGAAACGTCCACCAGATCGACGCCCAGAATCTTGAGTAGTCGGCACAGCTCTATGGTTTCCTCGATATCCCAGCCGCCTTCCACCCAGTCGGTTGCTGACAAGCGCACGAATACAGGCAATTCCTGAGGCCACTCGGCACGCACAACGGTAACCACCTCCCGCAGCAGGCGGGTACGATTTTCGAAATTGCCCCCATAGGCATCGGTGCGCCGGTTGGAGAGCGGCGAAAGGAACTCATGCAGCAGGTAGCCGTGCGCCGCATGCACCTCGACCACCTGGTAACCTGCTTCGCGCGCGCGGCGTGTCGCGCTGACAAAATGATCGATCACATGGCGTATGCCTGCTTGATCCAGTTCCTGTGGAACAGCGTAGCCTTCTCCAAAGGGCAGCGCAGAAGGGGCCACTGCCTGCCAGCCCCCTTCCGCCGTATGCAACGAGTGTTGCGGTTCCCACCCCAGACCCACGCCCGCCTTGCGTCCGGCATGGGCAAGCTGGATGGCTGCAACGCAACCCTGGGCCTGCGCAAATCTGACAATGCGCGCCAGCGGTTCGATCTGCCCGTCCGTCCACAAGCCAAGATCCCCGGGGCTAATACGACCTTCCGGCGTCACTGCGGTTGCCTCGGTAATCTGCAGGCCAATGCCGCCCACCACCCGGCTGCCGTAATGCACGAAATGCCAGTCGCCGACTACGCCTTCATGCGCGGAGTATTGGCACATGGGAGACATGCCGATGCGATTCGGAAACTCAAGCTCTCTTAGTTTCAGGGGCTCAAAAAGATGGGGCATATCAACCTCGATTCGTTTTTTCAAGTTTAGGTGTTCCAACGCGTCTTGGGGAGCCCCCGGTCCTCTGCTGCGCCATGTTCCTTGCAGAACAAGCGGGCGCCTGTCAATAATGTAAAGTAAACCAAAGTCATAACGGGGGAAGTCAATGGCAGAGTCTGTCAACTCGGTGATTCAAGCTACTGCAGATCATTTGGCCCAGTACGCGCCGTTTGACCAGATGGAGCGTGAACACTTGTTGTGGATGGCACAGAAGTTAACACTGGGCTATTTTGCGAAAGGGGAAGTCATCCTTTCCCCCGAACAGACAGAAAATGTGCGGTTTTTCGTCATCAAGCAGGGGGTGGTACAGGGCGATCAGGGGGTCAGCCAGACAACAGAAGAAAGCACCTGGCTTGAACTGCATGAGGGCGAATGTTTTCCTTTGGGCGCGCTCCTTGCCAGTCGTCCTGTCACCAGCACATATCGCGCGAACAGCGATGTCTTCTGCTATGTATTGCCGGCAGAGGATTTCTTGCAACTGACCCGTCTGAGCGAGGCGTTTTACGACTTTTGCACCCGTCGCATCGCCAACCTGCTCGAACAGTCACAACACATCATTCAGGCCGGCTATTCCAAAGCCAGCGCAGAACAACAATCGATGCGCAGCAATCTTTCGGCCATCATCCGGCGCGAACCGGTGAGCTGTTCTCCGGCAAGCTCCATCAGGGAAGCGTTGCAGATGATGCAGGATCACGGCGTAGGCGCGATGATTGCCGTCGAAAACGGCATCCCTCAGGGCATCCTGACGCTGCACGATGTATTGAGCCGGGTGGCCTTGGCAGAAATCGATCTTGCCAGGCCGGTCATCGATATCATGAGCACGAACCTCACCACGCTGCCACCCCACGCGCCCGCCCATGAAGCGGCGCTTGCCATGGCGAAAGAGGGTATCCGTCACGTGCTGGTGACAGACAACAGACGCCTGGTCGGCGTGGTTTCGGAGAAAGACTTGTTTTCCCTGCGACGCGTGGGCCTCAGCCAAATCAGTACCACCATACGCCATGCCAAAACACTGGCATCGCTTAAGCAGAGCGCACGCGACATCCAGCAACTTGCCCGTAACATGCTGGCCCAGGGCGTTGCGGCTGAGCAGCTGACCCAGATCATCACCACGCTCAATGATCTGCTGACCACGCGCATCATCGAGCTGGAATTGCATGACAGTCCGGCTCAGGACATCGATTTTTGCTGGCTGGCTTTGGGCTCGGAAGGCCGTTTCGAACAGACGCTGAATACCGATCAGGACAACGGAATCATCTTCGCCCTCAAGGAAAACGAAGACCCCGCAACGCTGCGCGATGTATTGTTGCCTTTTGCCAAGCGAATCAATCTTGCCCTGGCAGAGTGCGGCTTCCCCCTGTGCGGCGGCGATGTCATGGCGTCAAATCCAAAGTGGTGTTTGTCTCTGCAGGAATGGCAGAACACCTTCGACAACTGGATATATCACGGCGCCCCGATGGATCTGTTGCATTCGACCATCTTCTTTGATTTCCGCCCGCTCTACGGTGCGGCACACCTGGGAACAAAACTGCGCGAATGGCTGCAAACGGCCGCGCCGAAAAACTCACGCTTCCTGCATCAGCTCGCCGTCAACGCGCTGCGCAATCGCCCCCCCCTGGGCATGGTTCGCGACTTTGTGACCGGCAAGGACCATACCATTGATCTCAAAATGAATGGCATTACGCCTTTCGTCGATGCTGCGCGAATTTACAGCCTGGCCATTGGTGGCTCGCAAACCAATACGCTGCAGCGTCTGCGCGAAATAGCGGCTCCGCTGAACATCAGCGTCCGTGATATCGAGGCCTACTGCGAGGCTTTTCTGTTTATTCAACTGCTGCGCTTGCGTTTGCACCATGCACAAAACGAAAAGGGTGAAACCCTCAGCAACCGCGTGGACCCCGATACGCTAAACAATCTGGACCGGCGCATTCTCAAGGAGGCCTTTCGGCAGGCGCGCAAACTGCAGACCAAGTTGGGCCTGGACTATCAGGTATGAGTTGGCTGGAAAGACTCTTCGGCAATAAAGTTGAACTGACGCCCCAACAGGCGCAACGACTGGCTGCCTGGCAGTCACTACCTACGCCACCTCAGGGCCTGCCCATGAACGAATGCCGCTTCGTGGTCGTGGACGTAGAAAGCAGCGGGCTCAACCTTTCAAAGGACCGCTTGATCGCCATCGGCGCTGTCGCTGTTACCAACGGTGAAGTCCAGCTGAACGACAGTTTCGAAATCGTGCTGCAACAAGCACGTGTCAGCGAGAAAGAGAACATCCTGATCCACGGCATAGGCGGCGCTGCCCAGCGAGAAGGAGTGTTGCCTGCGGATGCCTTGCTCACATTCCTCGAATATCTGGGCAAGGATCCCCTGATCGCTTTTCATGTTGCATTCGACGAGTCCATGATCAGCCGAGCCATGAAAACCTTTTTGGGCCTCAATTTTCGCCATGCCTGGGCCGACCTGGCTTATGTGGCGCCTGCGCTTTATCCGCAGTTGGCACGTCAGCTTCGTTCGCTGGATGACTGGATGGGCGTTTTCAAGATCAGCAACTATGCACGACACAATGCCCTGGCCGATGCCCTGGCCACAGCCGAATTGCTGCTGGCGTTAAGGCAAAAACTGGCAAGCCGTGGGATGACCAGTTTTCCTGGGCTGAAAGCCCTGGAACGAGAGCGGCGGCGTCAAATGCAAACCCTCTAGCAACCCCGCAAAAACAAAGACCCCCGCCTAAGCGGGGGTCTTTTATTTCACTGAGGACAAATCAGTGAGACTGGGCCGTACCGGCACCCCTCGGATAGCGGATACCTTCTACCAGATGCTGGATATGGTCCGGACACGGAGCGGTAATCTTGCCCACGATGTAGGCTACCGTCACGTTGAGGATGGCACCGACTACACCGATCCCTTCAGGAGAAATTCCAAACAACCAGTTGGCCGCTTCATTTTTGGCCATCGGCTCGATGAAGATGCCCTTGAAGTAAACGATGTAGCCCATGGTGAAGATTAGGCCGGTCAGCATGCCAACGATGGCGCCCTCCTTGTTCATCTTCTTGTTGAAAATGCCCAATACGATAGTGGGGAACAACGAGGCACAGGCCAAACCGAAGGCAAAGGCCACTACCTCAGCCACGAAGCCCGGCGGATTGTAGCCAAGATAACCGGCCACCATGACCGCCACACCGGCTGCAGCACGGCCAGCCATCAACTCACTCTTCTCGGAGATATTCTTGGCAAACACCCCCTTGAGCAAATCGTGGGAGATGGATGCGGAGATCACCAGCAGCAGACCTGCGGCAGTGGACAGGGCGGCAGCAATACCACCGGCGGCGATAAGGGCGATCACCCAGTTCGGCAATCCGGCGATTTCAGGGTTGGCCAGCACCATGATGTCACGGTCCACCTTGCCCTGGAAACTGCCGTCCTTGCCTTTGGAGCCGAGTTCGTTGCCTTTCCAGCCGGCAGCTTCCGCCTTGGCGACAAATGCTTCGTCCTTGCTCTTGTCGTTGTAGTACTGGATACGGCCGTCGCCGT
>JAHENE010000089.1 GCA_024643305.1 Thiobacillaceae bacterium
TTGGCGGCCCAGTTGATGTTGGCTTCCTCATCAAAGCGCGCCATGAGCTCGACCACCACAGTCACCTCCTTGCCGCTTTGCGCTGCGCGGATCAGCGCAGCCATAAGCTGGGAGTCCGTGCCCGTCCGGTACACGGTCTGGCGGATGGCAACAACCTGCGGGTCGCTCGCGGCCTGCTCAATAAAATCGATGACAGGCTGAAAGGATTCAAAGGGATGGTGCAGCAGCAGATCGCTCTGACGAATGACTTCGAACATGTTATCGGACTTGGCAATTCGGGCGGGCAATGCGGGCACGAAGGGCTGGAACTTGAGGTCGGGCCGGTCAACCCAGTCTGGCACTTGCATCAGCCGCACCAGATTCACAGGTCCATGCACCTGATATAGATCGCTGTGCTTGAGGCCAAACTGGGTCAGCAGAAATTCGGTCATATTGACAGAGCAGTTGTCGGCAACCTCCAGGCGCACGGCGGCGCCATAGTGCCGGTGCGGCAATTCGCCCTGCAATGATTGGCGGAGATTCTTGGTTTCCTCGTCATCCACAAACAAATCCGAATTGCGAGTTACGCGGAACTGGTAACAGCCTTCCACCGTCATGCCGGAAAAAAGCTCGCCGACATGGGCATGCAGGATAGAAGACAGGAAAACGAATCCGTACTCGCAACCCGCAATATCCCTTGGCAAACGGATGACTCTGGGTAATGAGCGCGGCGCTTGCACGACTGCCGCACCAGAATTGCGGCCAAACGCATCCTTGCCTTTCAATTCCACCGCGAAATTGAGACTTTTATTGAGCACGCGCGGGAATGGATGCGCCGGGTCCAGGCCGATCGGCGTGAGAACCGGCATCAGTTCACGGAAAAAATAATCGCGAATCCAGTCCGCTTGCGCTTCGCTCCACTGAGTGCGCCGGATGAAGCGGATGCCATCGTCAGCCAGCACAGGCAGGATGGTTTTATTGAGCAGATCGTATTGACGCGTCACCAGCTCATGCGCCTGCAACTGTGCTTCATGGAAAGCTTGTTTGGGCATCAGGCCGTCTGGTGTGGGAGTGGAAACGCCGGCCTTGATGTGTTCTTTCAGGCCTGCCACGCGCACTTCAAAGAACTCGTCCATGTTGCTCGACACAATGCACAAAAAACGCAGGCGTTCGAGTAACGGCATATCGGGGTCTTCTGCCTGGGCCAGCACGCGACGCTGGAACTCTAGAATTCCAAGTTCACGATTAAGAAACAGTTCCGGCAGGGGCAGGTTCATGGCTGGCCGCATCGGGCGCGGCGGGTCAATATGATAGGCTGATGCTAGCAAAAGCCTGCGGCCGCATCTATCGCGGCTCCATGACAGATCAGCAGCAGGATTCGCAAAAGCTGGGGCCTGAAAAAGCACACGGGAGAGGCAGAAGTATGGAGTTGATATTGTGGCGGCATGCCGAGGCCGAGGACGGCCACGACGACATGGCACGCAAGCTCACGCCCAAGGGGCACAAGCAGGCCATAAAAATGGCCGACTGGCTCAATGTCAGGCTGCCAAAGGAATGCAGGATTTTGTCCAGCCCGACTACCCGTGCCCTGCAAACAGCCGAAGCCTTGGGTCGCGACGTCAAAACCCTTTCCACACTGGCTCCCGGTGCCAGGGTGGAAGCCCTATTGAATATTGCCTGCTGGCCGGGAAACCAGCATGACTGGACGTTGATTACTGGCCACCAGCCCGACCTTGGGGCAGCAGCAGCCTTCCTGCTGGGTAGCGACGGTTCGCTCTCCATAAAGAAGGCGGGGGTGTGGTGGTTCTCCAGCCGCCACCGCGACGGTCTCATTGAAGTTGTGCTGCGTGCGGTGCTTGCGCCGGACATGGTCTGAAACGACCGCTTTTCATGCCGCCTCGGCGGCAAGCTGCTTGCGATAGCGGTTGAGGTCGGTGACGTTTTCCAGCTTGCGGTCAAACAGGCTCGAGAGATTGCGCAGGATGCCGCCGATGACGCGGTTCTCACATTCCCTGTCAAACAGAATCTGTTCATCCAGCCAATGCTCCAGCCATTCCGGGTCCGGCAGCCGGCTTTGCACCGTATCTTTCGGAAACAACGCCTGATTCACATGCAGGTTGGTTGGATGCAGCGGTTTGCCGCTGCGCCCTGAACTTGCCATCAAAACACCGATCTTGCTGAATGCTTTTTGCGCCGCCGGGCCGTCACGTTCGATCGCGCGGCGCATGAACTTCAAATAGGCGCCGCCATGTCGAGCCTCGTCTCGTGACAGCAGGGCGTATATGTGTTTGATGACGGGTTCCGTATGCCATTCGGCCGCACGGCGATACCATTGGGTAAGTCTGACTTCGCCACAGAAGTGCAGCATCAGGGTTTCCAGCGGCGGGGCCGGGTCGAACTCGAATCGCACCGCATGCAGCTCTTCTTCCGTCGGAACCAGTTCAGGCCGAAATCGCCGCAGATATTCCATCAGCACCAGTGCGTGCTTCTGCTCCTCGTAAAACCATACGGACATGAAAGCGGCAAAATCGCTGTCATGGCGAAAGTCCCGCATAAACATTTCCGTCGCGGGCAAGGCCGCCCATTCCGTGATGGCATTGAACTTGATGGTCAAGGCCTGCTCTTCGGTGAGAAGGGAACTATCGAAGATCTCCCAAGGGACGTCCTTCGCCATGTTCCAGCGCGCCGATTCCAGTGATTTGAAAAGCTCAGGATAAAGCAATGGCGTCTCCCTCAATGTGTTTTTGTTCATGTTATGGAACGAAGATGACAGATTAAAGACAGGAAAACAGCGCGGGACATTTAATGTTTTCATCATCTCGGCGCCACAAGAATGTCATGTGCTTCCAATAGTCTTTCCACCAATTATTTCTGGGGGAGGAAACATGCTTGAGTCCGTCGTACGCAAATCAACAGGCCCGCATGGCCGCTTCAAGGTTTACCTAGCCGTCGATGATATAGAGATCGCCGAAGCACAACAGCTGCGTTACAAGGTATTTGCCGATGAAATGGGCGCCAAGCTGCCCACGGCGCATCTGGGACTGGACATCGATTCATTCGACAATCTGTGCGACCACTTGCTGGTCAGGGACACCATCACGGGCGAAGTGGTCGGCACGTACCGTATCCTGCCCCCCAGTTCCGCGGAAAGATCCGGCTACTACTCCGAGCAGGAATTCGATCTGACCCGCTTTCGCTTCCTGCGCCCGCGCATGGCTGAGCTAGGTCGCTCGTGCGTGCATCAGGATTATCGCAGCGGTTCGGTGATTGCACTGCTGTGGATGGGTCTTGCCGATTACATGACGCGTCAGGGCTTCGACTATGTGGTGGGCTGCGCCAGCATCAGCATGGGCGACGGCGGGCACCTGGCCGCCAGCGTCTACCGTCATTTGAGCCAGAAGCATCTAAGCCCAGTTGAATGGCGGGCATTTCCGCGCAACCCCCTACCCCTGGAATCACTTGACAGCGGGACTCCCGGCCTGCCGCCGCCGCTTATCAAGGGCTACCTGCGGCTGGGTGCAATGGTCTGCGGTGAACCGGCATGGGACCCGGATTTCAATACTGCAGACCTGCCGATGCTTCTGCCCATGAAGCAAATCAACCACAACTACATGCGCCACTTCATCGAAAAACGCGCCTAAACCGGATTGCCGCCTGCGCGCCTTACAATAGGCGCATGATTCTAATCATGCGCCGCTCGTATCGTTTGTGCAGGCTGGCAATCCACACCGTTTGGGGTTTGATCCAGGCAGGCATCCTGTTTGGGTTCTACACACCTGCCGTGCGCGATCACATCATCTCGCGCTGGTCCGCAAAGCTGTTGAAAATCCTCGGCATCAGAGCGGTTATCGGCGCACCGCCCGAATTTACGCATGGCGCATTACTGGTGGCCAACCATATCTCCTGGCTGGACGTATTTGTCATTCTCGCCACGCGGCGTGTGCATTTCGTTTCCAAACACGAGGTGAGGTCGTGGCCGTTAATGGGCTGGCTGGCCGAACGCGCCGGCACACTGTTCATCCAGCGCGCCCGCAAAGCCGACACGGCACGCGTCAATCAGGAAATGCATGCGCTGCTGCAGAATGGTGCATGGGTGGCGCTTTTCCCTGAAGGTACGTCCACCGACGGGCGAAAGCTGCTGCGCTTCCTGCCCTCGCTGTTTCAGCCCGCGGTAACCGAAAATCTGCCAGTGGTGCCAGCGTGTCTGCAATATCAAACGCCCGAGGGAAATTACACGGATGCCGCGGCATATGCGGACGACATTTCATTCGGCAAGTCGCTGTGGCGCATCGTGGGAGAAAAAGAAATCGTCGCCCGGCTTACGTTTGCCGCCCCGCTTCGCGACACCAACCGGCGTGCGCTGGCCGATGCAGCTTACCGTGAAATCGCTACTTGTTTGGGCTTCGCATTGACGGACAATCCACCTGAATCACCTGGCGGTCCTCCAACCGTAGCGCGGTGAGCTTCCCACCCCAGAGGCAGCCGGTATCAAGCGCCTGTATATCTTCCCGAAGATACAGCCCAAGCGCAGACCAGTGTCCCGTCACGACAGGTAGGCCTGCGGTTTTTCTGCCCGGCACATCAAACCACGGCACAAACGGTGGCGGCGCGCTGCCCAGTTTTCCCTTGTGGTGGAATTCCATTTCGCCATCCGGCCGGCAAAAACGCATGCGGGTGAAAACGTTGGTGATGACGCGCAAGCGATCCGCACCGGTCAGGTCATCCGACCACTGCGCCGGTACGGAGCCGTACATATGGGCGAAGACCCACTCGTAATCCGGTCCATGCAATGCCGCCTCGAGCTCCTGTGCATGAAATAGCGTCTCTTCAAGTGTCCACCCCGGCCATACGCCGGCATGCACCATCAGCACGCCATGTTCAAAATGTGCGATCTTGCGGTGCAACAGCCACTGCATCAGCTCATCGCAATCCGGCGCCTCCAGAATGGGGGCCAAGGTGTCGGTATGATGAAACTCGCGATGGCCAGCCCACACCCCCAGCAAGTGCAGGTCGTGGTTGCCCAGCACGACGACGGCTCGGTCTCCAAGAGCGCGCACGAAATGCAGCGTTTGCAGCGACTCGGGCCCGCGGTTGACCAGATCGCCCACAAACCAGAGCTTGTCTTCATCCGCATTGAACCTGCAGGTTTCGAGCAGTTTTTGCAGGGAATGGAAACAACCCTGCACATCGCCGATTACATAGGTTGCCAACAGTCATCCTTCAGTATTGGGTCTTTAACCCAATGATACAATCTCTGCCTGATTTATTCGTTGCATCCCATGCTGTCACAACTCAACCCCCCCCAGCGCGAAGCCGCGAAATACCTGGATGGCCCGCTGCTGGTGCTGGCAGGTGCAGGTTCCGGCAAGACCCGGGTCATCACCCACAAGATCGCTTATCTCATTCGCGAATGCGGCTTCAAGCCCGGCAGTATCGCCGCCATCACCTTTACCAACAAGGCGGCCAAAGAGATGCAGGAGCGCGCGGGCAAATTACTGGAAGGCAAGGACAGCAAGGGACTCATCGTCACCACTTTCCATTCGCTGGGCTTGCGCATTCTGCGCGAGGAAGCCGCAGCAGCGTGCCTGAAACCGCGCTTTTCGATTCTGGACAGCGCGGACGCGATGCAGATCATTTCCGAAATCCTCAAGACCACCGACAAGCAGCTGATCCGCCAGGCCGCCACGCAGATTTCGCTGTGGAAAAACGGGCTGCTGTCCCCTGCCGAAGCCTTGCAGGTCGCCAGCAATGACCACGAGCATACCTGGGCCAAGCTGTACGACCGCTACGACGCCACTCTGCGCGCCTATCAGGCAGTGGACTTCGACGACCTCATCCGCCTGCCCGCCGGCCTTTTCTCACTGCAGGCAGAAATCCGCGACAAGTGGCAAAACCGCCTGCGCCACGTGCTGGTGGATGAATACCAGGACACCAATGCTGCACAATATCAACTGCTGAAATTGCTGACCGGACCGCGCGCAAGCTTTACCGCGGTGGGCGACGACGACCAGGCCATCTACGGCTGGCGCGGCGCATCTGCCGACAATCTTGCTGCGCTGAAGGAAGATTACCCGCAACTGCACGTAGTCAAGCTGGAACAGAATTACCGCTCCACCGTGCGCATCCTCAAGGCTGCCAACAGCCTGATTTCGAACAATCCCAAGCTGTTCGAAAAAAAGCTCTGGAGCGAACTCGGCGTGGGTGATGCCATCCAGGTGATTTCTGCCAAAGACGATGCGCAGGAAGCCGAAAGCGTGGTCATGCGTATGCTGGCGCACAAGATGCAGCATCGCTCGCGCTTTCGCGATTACGCCATTCTCTACCGCGGCAACCACCAAGCGCGCTTGTTTGAGCAGGCGCTGCGCAACGAAAAAATTCCCTACAAACTTTCCGGCGGCCAGTCGTTCTTCGACAAGGCCGAAATCAAGGACATTACTTCCTATCTGCGCTTGGTCGCCAACGCCGATGACGATCCTGCCTTCATCCGTGCCGTGACCACGCCCAAGCGCGGTATCGGCGCGGCTACACTGGAAGCACTAGGTGCAGTAGCGGCGGACCTGCACCTTAGCCTTTTCGAGGCGGTGTTTTCCAGTGCGGCTGATTCACGGCTGAATGCGCGACAGTTGGAACCGCTGCGCGAGTTCTGCGAATTCATCAACCGCATATCCTTCCGTGCAGAAAAGGAGCCTGCCGCGCAGGTACTGGATGACTTGATGCAGGCCATCGGCTACGAAGCCTGGCTATACGACAACGATGAACCTCGCGCCGCCGAGACCCGCTGGAACAATGTGCAGGATTTCCTGCGCTGGCTGAAAACGCGCGGCGAAGAGGACGACAAGAATCTGCTTGAACTCACGCAGATGGTTGCGCTGATCACCCTGCTGGATGAGCGCGATGATGATGAGGCGGACATGGTCAAGCTCTCCACCCTGCATGCTGCCAAGGGTCTGGAATACAACCACGTTTTTCTGGTGGGCGTAGAGGAAAGCATCTTGCCGCACCGCGAAGCCGCCGAGGAAGGCCGGCTGGAAGAAGAACGCCGCTTGATGTATGTAGGCATCACCCGCGCGCGCAAGTCGTTGACGCTAACCTACTGCGAGCGACGCAAGCGCGCAGGCGAGTGGATGGGATGCGAACCCAGCCGCTTCATCGGGGAGATGGGCGCAGACATCCAGCTGCCCGGCAAGCCCGATACAGCGGAATCGCGACAGGCTGGCAGCGACAGGCTGGCGGCACTGAAGTCAATGCTGGCTTCGGGTTGATTATTTATTACTTGCCGCCATAGCGATTGGTACAGGAATTGCATGTTTCCATGGGTTTGAAAACCCCAAAAGGAAGCGTATGCAATCCCCCATCCAGACTTACCTGGAAACCCTGCACAGCAAGCTTGCAGATGTGCAGGAAGGCGAGCTGGCAAGTTACATACCCGAACTCACCAAGGCCGATCCCGATTGGTTCGGGATATGCCTCGTTACCATGGATGGCGTGGCCTATTCTGTAGGCGACTCTGATCAGCCCTTTACCATCCAGTCCATTTCAAAACCCTTCATCTACGGCACCGCACTAACCGATCGCGGACAGGATTTTGTAACCGGCAGAGTTGGGGTGGAGCCGAGCGGTGACGCCTTCAATTCAATCAGTCTTGATCCCCAAACTGGTGCGCCGCTTAATCCGATGATCAATGCTGGCGCAATTGCATCGACCAGCCTGGTTTCCGGGGAAGCGGCAGATGAACAATGGAGGCGTATCGAATCTTCCATGGCCGCATTTATCGGCAAGAACATCTGCATCGACGAAGAAGTCTACCGCTCGGAAAGCAGGACCGGTTTCCGCAACCGTGCCATCGCCTGGATGTTGAAGAATTTCGGCATAATCGACGGTGAACCGATGGCATCGCTGGAGAATTATTTCCGCCAGTGCTCCATCCTGGTGAGCTGCCGCGACCTCGCCTACATGGCGGCTACCCTTGCCAATGGCGGCGTCCACCCCTTAACCGGGCAGCGCGCC
>JAHENE010000090.1 GCA_024643305.1 Thiobacillaceae bacterium
GTCGTATCGCCCATCTTCCTGCGCCGACGCCCCCCAATCATCATCCACCACAGCAGTCCGCCCAGCACGACCACACCGCCGCCACCGGCCCAGTAAATCGGGTTATCAATCACTTCGTCCATAAAGCCAGCCTCTGGCTCTTCCACTGGCAGAGGGGGCTTTTTGGTTTTGACTTTTGGCTTGGCCGCAGCAGGAGGAGGTTGCGTCGCAGTATCAGCAGTGGCTGCAGAGGCATCTTTTTCCTTCATTTCAGCCAGTTTCTGCATGTCCTGTATCTGCTTTTCCAGGCTGGCTGCGCGCTCTGCAGACTCCTTGAGCGATTTCTCACGCGCAAGCCTGTCCTCTTCTTCTGCCTGGGCTTTTGCCTCAGCCGCTGCTTTCGCTTCAGCCGCTGCTTTTGCTTCTGCAGCAGCTTTGTCCTTTGCAGCCTTTTGCTCTGCCTGCGCCTTTGCAGTTGCAGCAGCTGATGTGCTTGCGGCACGCGAAAGTTTCAGTACATCCTTGGCTTCATCCGGTTTGGGCTGCGCCTTGTCCTCGACTTTGGGCGAGACCTTACCTATGACAGTTCGACTGCCCGCTTCTTTATCTTCAGCCGGCTGTGCCTCGACACTTTCCGCCAGTTTTGCACGATAGGCCTGCCAATCAGCAGCCTGCAGCTTTACCTCGCGTCTTGCTGAAGCCTGATCGATGTCAGCCATCGATTCTGCGGAGGGTACATTTAGTTTATGTCCCGCCTTGAGACGGTTCACATTGTTGCCTACAAAGGCCTCCGGGTTTTCATGGAGCAAGGCCACCAGGGCCTGTTCGAGGCTGACGTGTTCGGGGCGAATCTGATTGGCAATTTTGGAAAGCGTGTCACCGCGCTTAACCTTAATCTGGCTTTCCATTTGGGGCGCCTGGGCAGTTCCAGTCTCGGGCGTAGCGCCAATTTTTTGGGGACTAGCTTGCTGTGCAGGCTTCCCTTCTGCCGGCATGGCAGAAACCGCAAACGGATTAACAGAGCCAGGCTTTGAAACAGCTTGTGTTGGCTCCACCCGAGCCGGGACAGGCTTCACTTCCGGGATCATCACGGCCACTGGGCTTACTGTCTGGGGAACAGCCATGCCGGGTGGATCCAGGAGGATCGTGTATTCACGCATCAACCGGCCAGATGCCCAGTTAAGCTCAATAAGCATATCCATGAAGGGGTCGTTGACCGCCTTGCTGGATGTTAGCGACAACACTGCTCGCCCGCCCTCCCCTTTGCCTACCGTGAGTTGAATGGTCGAAAGTACGGGCGCAACATCGATTCTTGCATCGTTGAAAGCCTGAGTTGAGGCAAATCCAACATTGAGGCTATCCAGTTCAGCTTTGTCTGCAATGTAAAGCTCAATTTCAGCCGAGAGAGGTTGACCCAACGCAGACTTCACTGTCAGCTTGCCAAGCCCCGCAGCGTGCACCCATAGTGGCAGCGTCAATATGGCGCCAACGACTAGTTGGGTTGTAAGGCGGTGCAGTTTCATCCTTCTTCCTCCGGGAGGGTTCCTATATATGTTTTGGCACTCAAGAGTGCCTTTCGCCCTCTAATGACGGCTCACACTGGTAATACTTTAGTGATTAACCCCAAAAAACAAGGTTTTAGGATTAATTCTCAAGCAAAATCCGCAACATGCGACGCAGGGGTTCTGCCGCGCCCCACAACAACTGGTCACCAACCGTAAAGGCGGACAAATACTGCGGCCCCATGTTGAGCTTGCGCATGCGGCCCACCGGAACGCTCAAGGTACCAGTGACGGCTGCCGGGGTCAGTTGTTCCATGGTGATCTGGCGATCATTGGGCACCACTTTCACCCAGTCATTGTGCGCCGCGATGATGCCGTGGATTTCGTCCAGCGGTACGTCCTTGGTCATCTTGATGGTCAGCGCCTGGCTGTGGCAACGCATGGCGCCGATGCGCACGCACAGGCCATCGATGGGAATCTGCTGGTCGCTGCGGCCAAGGATCTTGTTGCACTCGACCTGAGCCTTCCATTCCTCCTTGCTCTGGCCGGATTCAAGGGCCACATCGATCCACGGAATGAGCGAGCCGGCCAGCGGCACGGGCCACGCGTCCAGCGGGTAATCCTTGGAGCGGATGAACTCGGCGGTCTTCTTGTCGATTTCCAGAATGGCGGATGCGGGATCATCCAACTTCGACTTCACGTTGGCGTGAACCGCGCCCATCTGCTGGATCAGCTCGCGCATGTTGCGCGCACCGGCACCGGAGGCGGCCTGATAGGTCATGGGGCTGATCCATTCAATCAGGCCTTTGTCGAACAAGCCACCAATGGCCATGAGCATCAGCGACACGGTACAGTTGCCGCCTACGTAGGTTTTCACACCTTTCGAGAGACCATCCTTGATCACGTTCTTGTTCACGGGATCGAGAATAATGATGGCCTCGTCCTTCATGCGCAGAGTGGAAGCCGCGTCGATCCAGTAGCCCTTCCAGCCGGCTTCGCGCAGCTTGGGATACACCTCCTTGGTGTAATCGCCGCCCTGGCAGGTGATGATGGCGTCCATCGCCTTGAGCTCGTCGATGTTGGACGCATCCTTCAGCGGCGGCACGTCCTTGCCGATGTCGGGGCCCTTGCCGCCGGGGTTCGACGTGGTGAAGAACACCGGGTCGATGACATCGAAATCCTTTTCCTCGCGCATGCGCTGCATCAGCACCGAGCCGACCATGCCGCGCCAGCCGATCAAACCTACTCGCATCATTTTGTTGTCGTCCTCGTTATGAATTCATTTACAGGGCGGCCAAGACGGCGTCGCCCATTTCGCTACACGAAACCTTCTTCGTGCCTTCGGTATAAATGTCCGCCGTGCGCAGGCCCTGGGCCAGCACTTTCTTCACGGCCGCTTCGATGCGTTGCGCAGCGGCTTCCTGGTTCAGGGTGTAGCGCATCATCATGGCCACCGACAAGATCGTCGCCAACGGATTGGCCAGGTTCTTTTCGGCGATGTCCGGCGCACTGCCGTGGATGGGCTCATACAGCCCCTTGTTGTTCGCATCCAGCGAGGCGGAGGCCAGCATACCGATGGAACCGGTGAGCATGGAAGCCTCGTCCGAAAGAATATCGCCGAAGATGTTGCCGGTGACGATTACATCGAACTGTTTAGGATTGCGCACCAGCTGCATGGCGGCGTTGTCCACGTACATGTGGGACAACTCCACCTCGGGGTATTTCCTGGCGACTTCGATCACCACTTCCTTCCACAACTCGGAGCATTCCAGCACGTTGGCTTTTTCCACGGAGCAGAGTTTTTTATTCCGCTTCATGGCGATGCCGAAAGCCACGTGCGCCACGCGGCGCACTTCCGATTCCGAATAGAGCATGGTGTTGAAACCGACGCGCTCTCCATCCCTCACCTCGATGCCGCGCGGCTGACCGAAATACACGTCGCCGGTGAGTTCGCGCACGATCATGATGTCCAGCCCCGCCACCACTTCCGGGCGCAGGGTGGAAGCGCTCGCCAGTTCCGGGTACAGCAGCGCCGGACGCAGGTTGGCGAACAGGTTCATTTCCTTGCGTATGCGCAGCAGGCCGCGCTCCGGGCGCAGGGGACGATCCAGGGCGTCGTACTTGGGACCACCCACGGCGCCGAGCAGCACGGCATCCGAGGCTTTGGCCAGGGCCAGCGTTGTTGCCGGCAGCGGATCGCCTGCGGCGTCGTAGCCAGCGCCGCCAATGGGCGCTTCTTCCATTTCCAGTTTCAGGCCATCACTTGCCAGCGCCTTCATTACCTTCACCGCCTGGGCGACGATTTCGGGGCCGATGCCGTCACCCGGCAATACTGCGATTTTCATTCTTCTTTCCTTGCGTGCGCTATTGCGCGAATAACCACGGCGCTTCAGTTTTGCGCCGCTCTTCGTAAGTCTTGATCTTGCCGCTTTGCAACAAAGTCAGGCCGATGTCATCCAGCCCGTTGAACAGCCTGTATTTTCGACCTTCATCGACCTCAAACGGAATCACTTGCCCTGTGGGGGTAGTAACCGTCTGCTTGTCCAGATCAATCGTCAGCGCGTAACCCTCATTCGCTTCGCATTCCCTGAACAGCCTGTCCACGACTGCAGCATCCAGCACGATGGGCAGGATGCCGTTCTTGAAACAGTTGTTGAAGAAAATATCGGCAAAGCTCGGCGCGATGATGGCGCGGAAGCCGTAATCCTCCAGCGCCCAGGGCGCATGCTCCCGGCTCGAACCGCAGCCGAAATTTTCCCGTGCCAACATCACCGATGCACCCTCATAGCGAGGCCTGTTCAACACGAAATCCGGATTCAGCGGACGGTCGTGATTCGACTTGCCAGGCTCGCCGACATCCAGGTAGCGCCATTCGTCAAACAGGTTGGGGCCGAAGCCGCTGCGCTTGATTGATTTCAGGAACTGCTTGGGAATAATCGCATCGGTGTCGACGTTGGCGCGATCAAGCGGCACCACCAGCCCGTCGAGCCGTTCGAACTTTTTCATGATTTATTTCTTTTGTTCAGCCTTGGTCTCGATCTTGTCGCCAAGCTTTCCCAAGTCCTTGCCAAAGCCCTCCACGGTATTGCAGGCCGTCAGACTCACCACGCCCATCAGGGCAAACAAAGCAACCAAATAACGCATGTTGATCTCCTTGATCTTAATGACAACAACTTTTCCCATGTAGCTGCACGGGAGGACAGGGCACATCGCCAAAACTGCAAAACACGCAACAATCGCCAGACTTTGGTTTCAGCAAGGCCTGACAGACCGGACACTCGAAAAACCACTGGCAGGCATCCTCCGGCGCATATTGCATAAGGTTGTCGTGCCACACTGCGGGCACGTCAACGTTGACTGCAGGACAGGTTTACAAGTTTCTGACATCAATGAAATGTCCGGCTATGCCTGCCGCCGCGGCCATGGCCGGGCTGACCAGATGGGTTCTGCCGCCGGCACCCTGACGACCCTCGAAATTACGATTGGAGGTCGAGGCACAGCGCTCGCCCGGCTCCAGCCGATCAGCGTTCATCGCCAAACACATCGAACAACCCGGCTCGCGCCATTCGAAACCGGCATCGGTAAATATCTTGTCCAACCCTTCTTCCTCGGCCTGCTGCTTCACCAGGCCGGACCCCGGCACCACCATGGCTAGTTTCACGTTGGCCGCTTTATGTTTGCCCTTGACCACGGCCGCCGCCTCTCGCAGATCCTCGATCCTGGAATTGGTACAAGAGCCGATGAACACCTTGTCGATCCGTATCTGCTCAATCGGCGTGCCTGCTTGCAAGCCCATGTATTGCAGTGCGCGTTCCCAGTCCTGGCGCTTCACCTCGCTGGGTGCTTCGGCAGGATCGGGAACCTTGCCGTCGATGCTCACCACCATCTCCGGTGAGGTACCCCAAGTCACTTCGGGCTTGATGGTTGCCGCATCAAGCACCACCTCGGCATCAAATTTGGCATCTGCATCGGAAATCAGGGTCTTCCAGTATTCCACCGCCTTGTCCCACAACTCCCCCTTGGGGGCATAAGGGCGTCCGCGGAAATATTCAATGGTCTTGTCGTCCACCGCCACCATGCCGGCACGGGCGCCTGCCTCGATGGCCATGTTGCAAAGCGTCATGCGCCCTTCCATGGACAGGCCGCGAATGGCGGAACCTGCGAATTCCACCGCATAGCCTGTGCCTCCGGCTGTTCCGATTTCACCGATGATGGCAAGCGCCACATCTTTGGCCGTCACGCCCTTGCCAAGCTCGCCATTTACGCTGATGCGCAAGGCTTTGGATTTTTTCTGCACCAGACATTGCGTAGCCAGCACATGCTCGACTTCGGAGGTGCCAATGCCATGCGCCAGCGCGCCAAACGCTCCGTGCGTGGAAGTATGCGAATCACCGCACACCACCGTCATGCCGGGCAGAGTCAGGCCCTCTTCCGGGCCGATGACATGCACGATGCCCTGGCGGATATCGTTCATCTTGAATTCGGTGATGCCAAACTCGTCGCAGTTGGCATCCAGGGTTTCCACCTGCAGACGCGAAACCGGATCGGCAATGCCGCTGGCGCGGTCGGTGGTGGGCACATTATGGTCTGGCACCGCAATGGCGGACGATGCCCGCCAGGGCTTGCGGTCAGCCAGCTTCAACCCTTCAAACGCCTGCGGACTGGTGACTTCATGTACCAGATGGCGGTCGATGTAAAGCAAAGTCGTGCCATCGGGTTCGACATGAACCACATGTGCATCCCACAGCTTGTCGTAAAGGGTACGTCCGGACATGACAACAAATATCTTTTAAAGAACAAACGATTATAAGTCAGGCAGGGACTTGCGGAAAGCGCCGCAAGCGCACCATGAAAGCCAGTAGGGCACATCCAGCCGCCAGGGAAAATGTCCATTGCGGACCCAGGCCTTCCCATGCCCAGCCCGAATACAAGCCTCCAAGGGTGCCACCTGCCCCAAAAGCCAAGCTGTTATACAGCGCTTGCCCCCTGGATTGATGTCGCCCCTTGAAATAGCGGTGAATCAGCGAAACTGCTGCAACATGATAGGCACCAAAAGTAAAGGCGTGCAGTATTTGCGCAGTAATGATGACGAATGGATAGTCCACACCCCAGGCAATCATGAGGAAACGCACTGCCGCCAAAGCAAAGGTCACCAGCAACAGGCGCTCGTAAT
Organism: Thiobacillaceae bacterium; assembly: GCA_024643305.1. Lineage (GTDB taxonomy): Bacteria > Pseudomonadota > Gammaproteobacteria > Burkholderiales > Thiobacillaceae > UBA6918. The sequence goes on from JAHENE010000090.1 coordinate 6,655, forward strand.
TCACCTGCTTCATTCTTGGCAGCCACAGGAACACCATGATTTCGGCCACAACGCCAACGGCCCACAGCCAGCCCACCGTTGATTTGGCGTAGCCATGGTCAACCAGGTAAATCGAATAAAACGTGTAGTAAGGGCCATGTGTTGCCGCCATCAGAAAACAGCCGGCCAGCAAGGTCCAGACTTCCGGCCGGCGCACGATGTCCATGATGGGCGCATGATCATGCTCGTGCGGCGCAATCAGCGCTTCCGGCATGACGCGGGCGAACAGCACAATGCCTGTGATAAAACCCAAAACTGCCCACGGCAAATCCGAGACCGGCCGATAATCGAACCAGTAGCCCAGGCCCAGCACGACCACGATGAAACCGACCGAACCCCACAGCCGGATGTAGCCGTAATGCCCCATGCGCTCACCCAGATGCGACAGCGTCATGGCCTCCACCAGCGGCAAGGATGCGCTCCAGAAGAAGCTCAGGCTCGCCATGACCGCAAACAACCACCAGAAAGAAACGCCAAAAAACACGCCGGCATAGCAGAGGAGACTGCCGATGGCTGCAATCTGCACGATCACCACACGTTTGCCGGTATGGTCCGCGATATGCCCCCAGATGTTGGGCGCGAATATGCGCATCACCTGCAGGAGCGACATCAACACGCCGATCTGGAACGCGCTGAATTCGAGCGACTGGAGATACAACCCCCAGAACGGAGCCATGGCGCCGACAAAAGCAAAATAAAAAAAGTAGAAGCCCGAAAGCCGCCAGTAGGGAACATCTTTCATAAAGTGGATTATCCTGAATATCGGGGACGCATTAACTGACCATGCAAAATATCTTCGCCATCTGGCTCTCTCTCTTAGCCTGTCTCGCTGTAATTGGCGTGGCCGGCGTCAAGCTTTCGCGCTATGGCGACATCATCGCCGAGAAGAGCGGCTTGAGCCGCGGCTGGATAGGTCTGGTACTGCTGGCTTCGGTTACTTCCCTGCCAGAACTGGTCACAGGCCTTACGTCCGTTACTGTTGCGAATGTCCCGGATATCGCCGTGGGCGATGTCATGGGTAGCTGCGTCTTCAACCTGCTCATCATCGTGGTGCTCGACTTCCTTTACCGCAAGGAATCCGTCTACACCCGCGCCCGGCAGGGAAATGTGCTGTCAGCCGGGTATGGTATTGCGCTGATCGGTTTTGTCGGCTTCAACCTGCTGCTCTACCGGGATAACAGCTTTCTTTCCATCGCCCACATCGGACTTTATACCCCGGTCATCCTCCTGCTTTAC
>JAHENE010000091.1 GCA_024643305.1 Thiobacillaceae bacterium
CTGCCTATGGGGCGCAAGCTGGTCACCATCAAGACCGATGTCGATCTCGCCTTCGAGCCAGAAGTCCTCACTAAACAGCCAGCGGACAGGGAAATGCTGCTGGTCTTTTATTAAACACAGGATTTCCGAACCTGGCTGCGCGAACTGAGAAGCACCGAGTCAGGGCGGGAAGCGGCTGACACTTCGTCGAACGCTGAGCAGACTGTCAAAACCCCAAGCGCAGACCACCGCTCCAACTACGTCTGCATCCAGACAGATGCACAACTCGACGCCTGGTTGAAAAAAGTCAGCCAGGCCGAGCGCGTCGCCTTCGATACCGAAACCACTGCGCTCGACTCGATGACGGCGGAACTGGTCGGCATGTCCTTTTCCGTGAGCGAGGGCGAGGCCGCCTACCTGCCCCTGGCGCACCGCTATCCCGGCGCGCCCGACCAGTTGAACCGCGAAGCGACATTCGCGAAGCTCAAACCCTGGCTGGAGAGTGAGCGCCCGCAAAAAATTGGACAGAACCTCAAATTCGACCGCCATGTGCTGGCCAATCACGGCATCCGCCTGAGAGGCATCGCGCACGACACCCTGCTCGAATCCTATGTGGCCGAATCGCACATGCCGCATGATCTGGATAGTCTGGCCGCGCGCTTTACCGATCTTTCTGTCATCACCTACCACGATGTCGCCGGCAAAGGCGCCAAGCAGATCTGCTTTGACCAGGTAGACCTCGATACCGCCACCCAGTACGCCGCCGAGGACGCCGATGTGACCTTGCGCGTGCACGACGCGTTGTATCCGCAGATTGACCAGACGCCGGGCTTGAAGTCGGTTTATGAAAACATCGAACTGCCGGTTGCCGACATTCTGTTCCGCATGGAGCGCAATGGTGTTCTGCTTGATCGCGATAAGCTTGCCATCCAGGGCCGCGAATTGGGTGAATCCATGCTGAAGCTGGAGAATCAGGCTTTTCAACTGGCGGGGCACCCTTTCAACCTGAATTCGCCCAAGCAGATTCAGGAAATTTTTTTCACTGAAATGAAGCTGCCGGTGATCAAGAAAACCCCCAGCGGCCAGCCTTCCACCGATGAAGAGGTGCTGGAGACTCTTGCAGCCGATTACCCCCTGCCGAAAACGCTGCTGGAATATCGCGGTCTCGCCAAGCTCAAGTCTACCTACGCCGACAAGTTGCCCCAGATGATCAATCGCAGCACGGGCCGGGTGCACACCAGTTATTCGCAGGCTACCGCGGTAACGGGCCGGTTATCGAGTTCCGACCCAAATTTGCAGAACATCCCCGTGCGCACGGCCGAAGGCCGCCGCATCCGCGAAGCCTTCATCGCGCCGCCGGGGTCGGTGATCGTTTCAGCGGATTATTCGCAGATTGAATTGCGCATCATGGCGCACCTGTCTGGTGATGAGGGTTTGCTGAAAGCCTTTGCCGAAGATCGCGACATTCACACCGCAACGGCATCAGAAGTTTTCGGCGTGGCACTGGATGAAGTCAGTTCAGATCAGCGGCGCATGGCCAAGGTCATCAACTTTGGATTGATTTACGGCATGTCGGCATTCGGGCTCGCCAGCCAGCTCAACCTTGAACGCAGCGCGGCGCAGGCCTATATCGACCGCTATTTCGCACGTTATCCCGGCGTGGCTGATTACATGCAGCGCACGCGCGAACAGGCGCGATCACAGGGGTTTGTCGAAACCGTCTTCGGGCGGCGCTTGTATCTTCCCGAGATCAACTCCAAAAATCCCGCCCGCCGCCAAGGCGCAGAACGTGCGGCTATTAACGCGCCTATGCAGGGCACGGCGGCCGATCTCATCAAGCTGTCCATGATCGCAGTGCAGGATTGGCTTGATACCGAAAGGCTGGGCAGCAAAATGATCATGCAAGTACATGATGAACTGGTGCTCGAGGTGCCCGAGAGTGAACAGACCGAAGTGCGCAAGCGCCTGCCTGAACTGATGGCGAGCGTTGCGCAATTGAAGGTGGCGCTCAAGGCCGAGGTGGGAGTGGGGCCAAACTGGGAAGCGGCGCACTAACTCCGCCTCCCAATCAAGCGCTCACTTTGTGGTTATGTTCGCGCACTCGTCGGCATAGAGCGAACATATTGATTCGGATTCGGATAAATCTGGATGCAATAAAAACGGGGACCGAAGTCCCCGTTTTGCCGTGCGAGCAGCCCCTGCTTACTGTTGCGGGATCAGTTCAACGCGGCGATTCTTGAAGCGGCCTTCCTCGGTATTGTTGTCAGCGATAGGTTGTGACTCGCCATAACCGACTGGCTTTAACCGGGTGGCATCGACACCCTTGCTGATCAGATAGTCGCATACGGATTGTGCGCGGCGCTGTGACAGCTTTTGGTTGTAGGCGTCGGTATTGTTGGAATCGGTGTGGCCTGCAACCTCGACTTTCACATTGCCCCACTCCTTGAGCGTTTGTGCCACTTGATCCAGTACGCTGATTGCAGCCGGCAGCAACGTAGCCTTGTCATTGGCGAAATTGACACCTTCAAGAACCAGCTTTTTCGGTGCGGGTGCGGGTTCCGGTGCTGGCGTCGGCGCGGGCGCAGCCATGGGTGCTGGGGCAGCTATGGGTTCGGGCACAGTCGCAGGGGGAGGAGGGGGTGGGCAGCCATCCGCTGTTTTTGCATAGACTGTGGGGCACTTGTCCTTGTCGTCCGTCAAGCCATCGCCATCAGAATCCAGAGGGCAACCCTTGGCATCCACCTTGACGCCTGCCGGAGTGCCGGGGCACAGGTCATTGCGGTCGGCAACGCCGTCACCATCTGTATCGGCAGGTGCTCCGACACCCCAAGAATATCCTACGAGGGCCTGGATATTGTTCAAGGCGGAGCCGGGCAAAGTGCTATTGCCGAAGGATTGGTCGGTGCGAATCTCCCATCGGAGGGCATCGTTCGTGCCAACTTCCCAAGCTTGACCAATCCCTAAGGACATTAAGGGGCGGGTAAAATCGGGGCCATAATCAGTATTGACATTGATTGCCCCCAAGCCGCCAGACAGGAACCAGTTGTACCTCGACTGTTTGGAGAACAGCCATTCCACGCCACCGCGCAACGTCGTAATTGCGCCATCACCGACTCCGGGGCGATTGCCGTCGATATCGGCATAGGTCAGGTCGCTAAAGAAATTTGTGGAAGTGCCCAGACGCTGGGCATAGCGGAGTCCAATCGTGGGGTTGAATACGTCACCCTTTTCGTAAGTCATCTCACCATCTACCAAGCTTCCACCCAGCAACAGTCCCAACTCCTTTTCGGGTACGTTGGCAGCCTGAATGCTACTGGCAAAAAGGCTTGCCAGTCCCAAGGTGATTAATTGTTTTTTCATTTTCCTGCTCCGCAATATGCATACATGGCCTGATTTTAGGCTAACCGGACAGGGTTGCTGCCCTAAAAAGACTTAAGGAGCGAATGAAACTTTTCCGTGCGTTGCATCTGCACAACGCACGGGGGCGGCATTGTTAATTTTTCAGGCTGTCGCGAATTTCTCTCAGGAGTTGAATGTCTTCCGGTGTGGCCGCAGGCGCAGGCGGCGGGGCTTCCTTCTTCAAGCGGTTGATTTGCTTGACCATGAAAAAGATAACCATCGCCAGGATCAGGAAGTTGAGCAGGATGGTGAGGAAGTTACCATAGGCAAAGACCGGCACCCCGGCTTTCTTCACTTCTGCCAGTGTCATGCCGATGCCGGGCGGAACTTCCCTGAGGGCAAAGAACAGGTTGCTGAAATCAAAGCCGCCAGATATTGCACCAATGATGGGCATGACCAGATCCTCGACGATGGACGAAACGATCTTGCCGAATGCGGCGCCAACGATGACGCCGATGGCGAGATCGACTGCGTTGCCTTTGACGGCGAATTCCTTGAATTCGGATATAAAGCTCATGAACCCTCCTGAATTGATGTTGGTTATTGATGAAGAGTTTTTTAGCATAAAAAATAAGTTTTAAGATGCATGGGTTGCATAAAAAATACGCAATCTGTTTTCCATGATTGCGCTTCAAGGGGTAAAATTGCTCCCCCTATGCGTATCGGCCCCTACCTTCTCAAGAACAATCTGATTGTCGCGCCCATGGCGGGCGTGACGGATCGTCCGTTCCGCCAGCTATGCAAACAGCTGGGCGCAGGCATGGCCGTGTCCGAGATGGTGACCTCCAACTCATTGCTTTATGGCAGCAGCAAGACCCAGCGGCGCGCCAACCATGAAGGCGAAGTCGAGCCCAAGTCCGTGCAGATCGCCGGCGCCGATCCGGCTATGATGGCTGAGGCCGCACGCCACAATGTGGATCGCGGTGCGCAGATCATTGATATCAACATGGGCTGCCCGGCCAAGAAAGTTTGTAACGTCATGGCAGGCTCGGCCTTGTTGCAGAATGAGGCACTGGTTGAACAGATACTCAATGCCGTGGTGAAGGCAGTGCCCGAAGTGCCGGTGACGTTGAAAATTCGCACCGGCTGGGACAAGTCCCATCGCAACGCGCTCAATGTACTGAAGATTGCCGAAGGTGCCGGCATCCAGGCACTGGCCATTCATGGCCGTACCCGCGCTTGCGGTTATACGGGCAATGCAGAATATGACACCATTGCCGCGGTCAAATCCGAAGCAAATATCCCCATTATTGCCAACGGCGATATCTCCACCCCGGAGAAAGCGAAATTTGTGCTTGAATACAGTAAAGCTGACGCCGTGATGATTGGACGCGCTGCTCAGGGCAGGCCATGGATTTTCCGGGAGATCGACCACTACCTGAAAACCGGCCGCCATTTGCCGCCGCCCGAGGTGGGCGAGATTCATCAGGTATTGAATGCGCATCTGGAAGACTTGTATGCGTTTTATGGCGAACAGACCGGGCTGCGTGTCGCGCGCAAGCATATTTCCTGGTACACCAAGGGGTTGGTTAATGCCAGCAGCTTCCGCCACCACATGAATCACCTGGAAACCGTAAGAGAACAACTGGAAAGCGTGGATGAGTTCTTTTCGCAGGCCGCCCGCGCCAGCAACTATTTGCAATACGAAACCGAGCCGGTAGAACTGGCCGCTTAGGGAGAGAGTTTTGATTGAGGAAAGCGAACTTGCGGCTTGTGTGCGCAAGGCATTGAACCGCTATTTCAAGGATCTTGACGGGGAAGAGCCCTGTTGCATCTATGAGATGGTGGTCCAGGCCACAGAAAAACCACTGCTGACCTACATCATGGATCGCGCCGAGGGCAACCAGACCCGCGCTTCGGAAATGCTGGGCATCAATCGCAATACTTTGCGCAAGAAGCTCAAGCAGCACGGCTTGTCAGATTAAATATTTTTTCCATAAACATGAAAATCGAACGCGCTTTGATCAGTGTGTCGGACAAGTCCGGCATTCTGGAATTCGCCCGCGAGCTGGTCGCTCAGGGCGTTGACATCATTTCAACTGGCGGCACTGCCAAGCTTTTGGCCGACAACGGCGTGAAGGTCACGGAAATTTCGGACTACACCGGCTTTCCGGAAATGCTTGATGGCCGGGTCAAGACCCTGCACCCGAAAGTGCATGGCGGCATCCTCGGCCGGCGCGACCTGCCCGAGCACGTCGCGACCATGCAAAAGCATGGCATCGGCAACATCGATCTGGTGGTGGTCAACCTTTACCCGTTTCGTGAAACCGTGGCCAAGCCCGGCTGTACGCTGGAAGACGCCATCGAGAACATCGACATCGGCGGTCCGGCCATGGTGCGCTCTTCTGCCAAGAACCATGCGCATGTCGCCATCGTCACCGACCCCGCGGATTACGCACTGATCCTGAATGAAATGAAGAGCGGCGGCGTGACCGATGCCACCCGCTTCTCTCTGGCGGTGAAAGCTTTTGAGCACACCGCCGCGTATGACGGCGCTATTGCCAATTACCTGGGCATGATCGTCGAGAACGGCAAGCCCGAAGGTTTTTCGCGCACCTTCAACATGCAATTCAAAAAGGCGCAGGCCATGCGTTATGGCGAGAACCCGCACCAGAACGCAGCGTTCTATGTTGCGCCGGCAGAGCTGGAAGCCAGCATTGCCACTGCAAAGCAGTTGCAGGGCAAGGAGTTGTCCTACAACAACATCGGCGACGCCGATGCCGCGCTGGAATGCGTGAAACAGTTCGATACTGCGCCGGCCTGCGTCATTGTCAAGCACGCCAACCCTTGTGGCGTGGCCTACGGCGCCAACCTGCTGGAAGCCTATAACCGCGCCTACAAAACCGATCCAGAATCCGCCTTTGGCGGCATCATCGCCTTCAACGGCGAGCTTGATGCGGAAACCATGAAAGTCATCGTCGAGCGTCAGTTCGTCGAAGTGATCATCGCGCCCAAGGTTTCGGTTGCGGCAGTTGAAGTGGCTGCGGCCAAGAAAAATGTGCGCGTCCTTGAATGCGGTCAGTGGCCGGCGGAGCCGGGCAAGCGTCTGGATTTCAAGCGCGTGACCGGGGGGCTGCTGGTGCAGGAAGCCGATCTGGCCTTGCACGGCGAATTGAAGGTGGTCAGCAAGCGCCCGCCCACATCGCAAGAAATGGCTGACCTGCTGTTCGCCTGGCGGGTAGCCAAGTTCGTCAAATCGAACGCCATCGTCTATGCCAGGGACAACATGACCATCGGCGTCGGTGCCGGCCAGATGAGCCGGATCAATTCTGCGCGCATTGCCGCGATCAAGGCTGAGCATGCTGGTTTGGTTGTCAAAGGTTCGGTCATGGCCTCGGACGCATTCTTTCCGTTCCGAGATGGTATCGACAGCGCGGCGCAGGCCGGCATTGCCGCGGTCATCCAGCCGGGCGGTTCAATGCGTGATGAAGAAGTCATAGCCGCTGCCGACGAGCATGGCATGGCCATGGTGTTTACCGGCATGCGGCATTTCCGCCACTAGGAATAGCACAATGAAGATTCTTGTCATTGGCAACGGTGGTCGCGAGCATGCGCTGGCATGGAAGCTGGCGCAGTCGCCGCGTATGCAAATGGTCTATGTTGCGCCCGGTAACGGCGGTACGGCCCTTGACCCCAATCTTGAGAATGTACCGATCACCAGCGTCTCCGATCTGGTTGAATTTGCCCAGCGCGAAAAGATTTACCTCACTGTGGTTGGCCCTGAAGCGCCGCTGGCCGAAGGTGTAGTCGACGCTTTCCGCGCCGCCAGGCTGAAGATATTTGGGCCGGTGAAAACTGCCGCGCAGCTTGAGTCTTCCAAGGATTTCGCCAAGGCCTTCATGGTCCGGCACAACATTCCTACGGCCAAATACCAGACCTTCACTGATGCCGCTGCTGCACATGCTTATGTGGATGCCGAGGGCGCGCCCATTGTCGTCAAGGCCGACGGCCTCGCCGCAGGCAAGGGCGTGGTAGTCGCGCAGACATTGGAAGAAGCGCATGCCGCCATCGATGACATGCTCTCCGGCAACAAGCTGGGCGCTGCGGGTGCACAGGTGGTGGTAGAAGAGTGCCTGACCGGCGAGGAAGCCAGCTTCATCGTCATGGTGGATGGTGAACATGTGCTGCCGCTCGCGTCGAGCCAGGATCACAAGCGTCTCATGGACGGCGATGCCGGACCCAACACCGGCGGAATGGGCGCCTATTCGCCAGCGCCCGTGGTGACGCCGGAAATGCACGCAAAAATCCTGCGCGAAGTGATTCAGCCAACCGTTACCGGCATGGCCAAGGACGGCATGCCCTACACTGGTTTTCTTTATGCCGGCGTCATGATCGATGAAGCTGGCGCGATCAAGGTGTTGGAATTCAAATGCCGCATGGGCGATCCGGAAACCCAGCCCATCATGCTGCGCCTGAAGTCTGACCTGGTGACTCTGGTAGAACACGCCATTGAC
>JAHENE010000092.1 GCA_024643305.1 Thiobacillaceae bacterium
GGCACTACGGGCAGTAATGGTTTGGCTGGTATGGCTGGTGTAGCCGGTGCCGTTACACAGAAATCAGACCCTACCCGTGTGGTCGCGGTGGCGGGTGTGCGCGGGCTCAATGAAGAAGACCTCAAGGGCGCAAAATACAATGCGGCTGAACTCTCAAAACTGGAGGGGTATGCCGTGACAGGAACACAAGCAAAAGCCTTCGCGGAAAAGTCCGGCCTCAAGCCGCAAAATGTGGCTTCGCTGCCGAAGCCAGAATCGCAGTCCGAATCGGGTTGGAGGGACAACTGAATGAAGAAGCATATTTTATCGTTGGCGCTGACCCTGGCGCTGGGTGCGTTCTCCAGCGCAAGCAGTGGCGCGTTTGATTTCGGCAAAATTCTCGAAACCATGGGACAGGTTCCCAAGCAGCAGAAATCAGACCCAAGCAAGCCGGCTGAGCAGCCTGCCAAATCGCAAACACAGGAAGCCGCCAAGGAACAGCCTATGGCGATCAATCTGTTTGGCAAGACCAGCCTGGAAGATGAAATCCGCATTGGCCGGCAGGTATCAGGTGATCTGCTGGGAGCCGCTCCACTCGTCAAGGACGAGACCCTTCAGCGTTATGTGAATAGCGTGGGGCGCTGGGTGGCCTTGCAAAGCAATCGCCCGGATATCCCCTGGCATTTTGGCGTGATCGAGTCTGAAGACATTAACGCCTTTTCCGCTCCCGGTGGATTCGTTTTTTTGACAAAGGGCCTGTACAAGCGCCTGAACAATGAAGCAGAACTTGCGGGTGTTCTGGGACACGAAATCGCACACGTCACCAAGAAGCACCACCTGAATCTGCTGAAGCAGTCGCAACTGATTGGCATGCTGGCACAAACCGTTTCGAAAGAGGTGTCAAGTGGTGACCAGGGTGTGCAGAACCTGATCGGCAATGGCGCCGAAATGATGGCGCGGGGACTCGACAAGGACGCAGAGTACGAGGCCGACAGGATTGGCATCGTGTATGCCGCACGTTCCGGATACGATGCATGGGGTTTGCCAACTGTTCTTCAGGACATGGCGACACTGAATACCAAGGATGATCGTCTGTCCCTGCTGTACAAGACGCACCCGACGGCAGCGGATCGCCTGACTCAACTCGGTGAAGCCGTTGGCGACCGCTTTGATAGCCTGGTTGCCGGCAAGGAGTTCCCTGAACGCTTCTATCGTATCCGGTGAAGCTGCAAGCCAGAAAACTTGCCATACCGTGGCTGATTGCCGCGGTATGGCTGTTTACCCTGGTGCTGCATGAAGCCTCCGTTTTGCACCTGGGATTTGTCGATCGCCTCGATGACACAATCTACGACCTCAACCTGAAAAGAGCGGCAGCTCGAATCGTCGATGATCGAATCGCGATTCTCGATATCGACGAGGCCAGTCTCAAGGAAATTGGACGCTGGCCGTGGAGCCGAGACAAAATGGCCTCGCTTGTCGATCGGCTTTATAGCGATTACGGCATTATGGCCATGGGCTTCGACGTCGTTTTCGCTGAACCGGATATCAGTTCCGGGATTGCCACACTCGATCAATTGGCCAAAAAGGATCTGGTAGGCAACAAACCTTTTCTCAGTCAATACAGCCGCCTGCGCCCCCAGCTTGATTTTGACGGCCGATTTGCCGAAACCCTTTCTGGCAAACTCCTTTCCTTGGGTTATTACTTCATCACGCCGGGTCTGCCCCCTGGGGTAACTGGCGCCTTGCCGTCGGCCAGTCTCCCCGAAAATGTTTTGGGCGGGAGCGAGAAGAATCTGGTTGAGGCCATTGGCTATGGCGCCAACCTCAAGAATTTCCAGGATGCAGCAGGCATTGGAGGCTATTTTTCCGTGTTGCCGGATGCTGATGGCACCATACGCAAGGTGCATCTGCTGACACGATATCAGGGCGGGTTGTATGAGGCCCTCAGTGCGGCTACTTTGAGCGCCGCATACGGAGGGGAACCGCTGGCTGCAGGCGTTGATGAAAGCAATATTGTGGGTCGCCACTATCGCCAGCCATGGGTGGAAATTGGCGGCATACGAGTCAACCTCAATGCCGATGGCGGTGCCTGGGTTCCGTACAGTGCCGGCACCTTCCCCTATGTCTCGGCAATCGATGTGCTTTCCGGCAAGACAGAAAAATCCCTGCTGGAAAACCGCATCGTGCTGGTAGGTTCTTCTGCGCCTGGAATGCTGGATTTGCGCGTCACGCCATTTTCCAAGGCCTTTCCCGGGGTGGAGATTCACGCCCACATGATTGCAGCCATTCTGGATGGAAACAGTGGTTTCACTCCGCCCTGGACGCATGATGCGATCCTGGCGCTGACACTGATTGCGGGCTTGTTGCTGGCATTTTCCTTGCCCGTGATTGGGCCCATCTACGGTTTGGGGCTGACTTTACTGGTTATTGCCGGCATGGTGGGCGGCTACTGGGGGGCTTGGCAGAAGCACTGGATACTGCCGCTGGCCGGACCACTGGTGACGGCGGTTGGGCTTTACCTTTTGTCCACGGCATATGGCTTCCTGGCCGAAACGCGCAACAAGCGCCAGATTACCAAGCTGTTCGGCCAATATGTTCCGCCGGAACTGGCCGAGGAAATGAGCCGTGACCCACAGAACTACAGCATGGAAGGACAGTCGCGAGAGATGACCGTACTGTTCTCCGATATCCGCGGTTTTACCAATTTCTCTGAGAAACTGCCGCCGACCGAACTGGCTGAAGTACTCAATAACTATCTCGGAACCATGACTGCCATCGTCCAGCAGAACAAGGGCACCATCGACAAATACATCGGCGATGCCGTCATGGCCTTCTGGAATGCGCCGCTGGACATGCCCAGCCATGCCGAAGCCGCGGTGCAGACTGCGCTCGACATGCAGGCGGCGCTGCCTGCACTGAACGAGCAGTTTGCCGCGCGCAACTGGCCGAACGTGAAAATCGGCGTGGGGGTCAATACGGGGCGCATGAGTGTGGGCGACATGGGATCGGTGTTCCGCATGTCCTACACTGTCATGGGCGATGCGGTTAATCTGGGCTCGCGTCTTGAAGGTATTACCAAACAATATGGCGTTGGCATCCTGGCCACGCAAACGACCGTTGAAGCAGACGACAGGCACGTTTTCATGAAAGTCGACGATGTGCGGGTCAAGGGCAAGGAGCAGCCAGTCGCGATTTATGAGCCGCTTGGCCTAAAGGGGGGCATTGATCCGGCCGTGAATAGTCATGCAGGACGATTTGAGCAGGCCTTTGCAGCCTACCAGCATCAAAATTGGGATGAGGCAGAAACCCTACTGAAGGAATTGAATACGGAATCGCCCAGAGCGTTGTACGATATCTACCTTGAACGAATCGCGCATTTTCGCGAGGCGCCTCCGCCGGAGAACTGGGATGGCGTATTTGTATACACAACCAAGTAATAAATAATGAAACTCAACATACTGGGGTGTGGCGGGGGCATAGGCAGCGGCCACCATACCACCTGTTTACTGCTGGATGAGGATGTGCTGATTGATGCCGGTAGCGGCATCACCTCGTTAAGCCTTGAACAACTTGCCTGCATCGATCACGTATTTGTCACACACAGTCATCTTGACCATGTTCTTGGTATACCGCTGCTGATAGATGCCGTGGGTGACCGGCGGAAAAAACCCGTCATTGTCCATGCTTTGCCAGAAACCCTGGAAATCCTTGAAAAGCACATATTCAACTGGAAAATCTGGCCGGATTTCAGAAAAATTCCGGATGATTCCAATCCCTGGCTCAAGTTCGAGCCCTTGCCGCTGGGCTCTTCGGTAAAGCTGGGCAACAGAACCATCATCAGCCTGCCGGCGCACCATACCGTGCCAGCCTGCGGTTATCAAATCAAGGGAAATGAAGGGAGCCTGGTTTTCACGGGCGACACCACCCATAGTGATGGCTTGATGCACGCGTTGAATGAAATGTCGGATTTGCGCGACCTCATCATTGATACTTCATTTGAAAATGAGTTGTGCGACGTTGCGGTTGCTTCAAAACACCACTGGCCCGATTCTCTGGCCCAGGAACTGGGGCGCCTGAAGGCGAAACCCAAAATCTGGATCACGCACCTCAAGCCGGGTAATGAAAAGTCCATCATGGATGAACTCAAGCGTTGTATTCCCGAGCGCGAAGTCAGGCAATTGATGCAGGGACAGGCAATCGAGTTTTAGTAGCCTGTTTTGGAAACGCCGCGCCACCCAACGTCCTCTTTTTTCACATGCCGGCGTTGCGGCGTGCTGCCATAGGTTATGTCATGCCGCTTGCCCTGCAAAATAATCCATCCACTCAGTCATGTCCCCTGAATCCCAAAGCAAGCCAACTGCTTCCGCCCCGGACGCACTGTTGCTGATAACGGGCGGTTGCCCGCATTGCCCTGCCGCATTGCAGGCGCTGACCGTATTGCTCAAAGAGGGCGCCATTGGTCGGCTGCAAGTCATCAACGTTGCCCTGCACATAGAAGAAGCGGAGATGCGCGGCGTGCAGTCCGTGCCCTGGATGAAGATCGGGCCATTTGAAGTGGAAGGTATCAGCACGCCGGCCAAATTGCGCGAGCTCGCACAGGGCGTGAACGATGATGCAGTCTTTGATGCATGGTCACTGGAACTTCTGAAGGCGGGCAAGCGGCAAAAATTCGAGGAACTGGTCAGAGAGGAGCCGCAGCGCATTCAAGCGCTGGCACGCCTGATGAACAATCCGGAATCCAGCATGGTCATCCGCTTGGGTATTGGCGCCATTCTGGAAGAACTTCACGGCACCGGTTTGAGCGAGTCTTTGGTTCCGGCGTTTGGTGAAATGCTGAAAAGCGAAGACAGCCTGTTGCGTGCCGACGCCTGTCATTTCATGACGCTCATCGGCGGAGCGGAGAGCCGGCCATACATGCTGGCTTGCATGAATGATGCCAACCCGGAAATCCGCGAAATGGCAGAGGAGTGGCTGGCTGAAAATCCAGCCTGAGATCGTGTTTCAGCATGAGGCTTGTAATGAACCGGGAAACAGTCCTGAAGGCGCTTGTAAAGTACAGAAGAATCTACGCTGTTCTTCTGTTCCTGGCCCTGTTGTTTGCCGTATCAGAGTTTTCCGGACTCAGGGGCCATTTCAATCTTGATTTCTTGCAGAACAAAATACAGCAACACCGGGTCGGAGGGCTGCTGATTTTTATCCTGCTGTTCTCGATGGGAAACCTGATACAGATTCCAGGATTGATTTTTCTTGCGGCTGCCGTCCTTGCGCTGGGCAGAACCACGGGAGGCATTGCCACCTATATCGCCGCAAGTGTTTCCTGCGTGCTTACTTTTTTTGCCATCAGGTTCGTTGGCGGCGATGTTCTCAGGCAACTGGACAATAAAATTGCCGCCGCGTTGTTCCGGCAATTGGACGCGCACCCAGTAAAAAGTATATTGCTGCTCCGGATGCTGTTTCAGACGGCGCCTGCCGTCAATTACGCCTTTGCGCTATCCGGCGTAAGGTTCCGCCATTATCTGGCGGGTACCCTGCTGGGGCTTCCCTTGCCAATTTTTCTGTATTGCCTGTTTTTTGATTACCTGGCAAAAAGCCTGGGCATTTTGTAGTTGCCGCTGCAGGCGGGCCTCGATGTTTCAACAGGCTGGCGCGTCCACAGCCCGCCAACACCAGCTGAATTGTTACCACTTCACGACATGTACGTTGTTCAAAGTGCGGCCCAGAAAGCGCTCGCCAATGGTCTGGAAGCGTAGCGGCACATCGGTTACATAGAAGTCATAGCGCGGCGGGGTGGGGCCCGGATTGGCGAGCCCTTTTTCATTCAATACAGCGGCAGCCTGTTCGGCCATGGCTTCGGCCGAATCCACCAATTTCACCTCGGGCCCGCTTACCTCATGCAACAGTGGTTTTAACAGCGGGTAGTGGGTGCAGCCCAGCACCAGCGTATCGATATGCTCGGCCAGTAGCGGCCGCAGATATTCCTTCGCGGTCAGCCGTGTTACCTCATGCTCCAGCCAGCCTTCTTCCACCAGCGGCACGAACAGCGCGCAAGCCTGCGAATGTATGCGCGAATCCGGCGCGTAGTCGTGAATTGCACGTGCGTAAGCATTGCTGTTGATCGTGGTAGGCGTGCCGATGACTCCGATGCGCTTGCCGTTCTTTGCGGCCACTGCGCCAGCATCAATCACATCCAGCACGGGCACAGGAGAGAGATCGCGTACCACCTGCGCTGCAACTGCGGCCATGGTATTGCAGGCGATGATCAGCAGCTTGACCTCTTTCTCCAGCAGGAACTGCGCGATCTCGGTAGTGAAATGAGAAATGGTTTCCACCGATTTCACACCATACGGCACCCTGGCGGTATCGCCGAAGTAGGAAATGTTCTCGAACGGCAGTCGCTCCATGAGCGCGCGCACGACGGTCAGGCCGCCGATGCCGGAATCGAAAACGCCGATGGGGGCTTTGGGGTTCATGCTGTCAGATGTCGCGAAAGCGCCCATTCTACATGTTCGCGGACCATTTCAGAGGGGTGCAGTCTGCGGGATTCGAGTGCGGAAATGGCTGCTGTCGTGGCGGGGGCATTGCCAAGGGCGATGGCAATATTCCTCAACCATCTTTCATGGCCGATGCGGCGGATGGCCGAGCCTTCCATGAGCGTGAGAAAGGTTTCCTCATCCCAGGAAAACAGTTCAACCAGCGAAGCAGAATCGAGTCGATGTCGCGGATTGAAATCAGTCAATGAACCAGGCGGAACTTCGCGGTTCCATGGACAGCCAATTTGGCAGTCATCGCAGCCGTAGATGTGGTTGCCCATCAAAGGGCGCAGTTCTTCCGAGATGCTGCCTTTGTGTTCGATGGTCAGATAGGAAATGCAGCGCCGTGCATCCAGCACGTAAGGCCCGACAAAGGCGTTTGTTGGGCAGGCATCCAGACATGCCGTGCAGGTTCCGCAATGCGCCGAGGCAGCTTCATCTGGCGGCAAGGGCAGGCTCACGTATATTTCGCCCAGAAAAAAATACGAGCCGGCTTCGCGGCTCAACAGCAGGGTATGTTTTCCGCGCCAGCCCAGTTTTGTCTGGGCTGCCAGCGCCACTTCCATGACGGGAGCGGAATCTGTGAAGACCCGGTAGGCGAACGCTCCGGTGGCTGCTTCAATGCGCGAGGCCAGTTTCTGCAGGCGCTCGCGTAAGACTTTGTGATAGTCGCGTCCAAGCGCATAGCGTGAAACGTAGGCAAGCGCAGGATCCTGCAGCACGAGATTCGCAGGCACAGCTTCGCCAGGCCAGTAGGGCAGGCGCGCGGTGATAATGCTGAGCGTGCCGGGTACCAATTCACCCGGACGCGTGCGCTTGGTGCCATGTACGGCCATATAATCCATGTCACCGTGATAACCCTTGCCCAGCCATTGCAACAAATCCTTTTCAGCCTGCTCCAGCGCAATGCCGCTGATGCCGATATCGGCAAAGCCAAGCTCGCGGCCCCATGTGCGTATGTCGCACGCAAGCTGCAGGTAGTCAATTGAATCATGCATAAAACCGATGATACCGCCGTCATGAGTCTGTCGCTTCCCGATGAGGCCGCAACGCTGGCCTTGGGTGCCAGACTTGCCAATCTCCTCAAACCGGGATGGGTGGTGTACTTGCGCGGCGACCTAGGTGCGGGCAAAACGACCTTGGTCAGGGGACTGCTACGGACGCTGGGTTATGAGGGGCGTGTCAAAAGTCCAACATATACCTTGCTCGAATCTTATGAATTATCTAGATTTATCTTG
>JAHENE010000093.1 GCA_024643305.1 Thiobacillaceae bacterium
ACGGCCTCTTCAACAATGGTGGTATGCCCAAGCACCGTCCATTCAGGGATGGGCAGCCATATCTGCCCCAGCTTCGCAACGAATCTGATGCCACGGTAATGAAGTTTGCCGTCCTCCACATGTACCGCCATCCTCAAGCCCAGCACTGGATTGATGAACTCGATAAATTGCTTGTGCTTATCTAACACCCAGAAACTGTTGAACAGAACCGTTTTCCCATCCGGGTAAGTGATCGTCCGTCGCCAATACTGTCGCTCGCCCGCGTTGCTTTTCTCTACTAGCGTAGCCAGATTCTGGCCTCTGCGATCGACAAGCGCACCAAAAATCCGCAGCACGCTCAAGTACCCCTGCATGAACCTCGGATACTCGATATTCATCCCCCCCTTGTCTACGGTTACGCCAGGACGATAGTGCGCCTGCAAGGCAGGCGGCAGTTTGTCCCAGTCATCGCCAAGGGCAAGTTGCATCAGACTTTTCATATACCCACTCCCGGAATGTGTTTGAAGACCATAAGCACCACCACCATAACCATCGACGCAAAGGCGGGACCCCCCAGCCAAAACCACCAACGCGCCATTCGCCAATACACATCAGGCAAACTGAGGCTCCCGGAAGCCGCCGCAGCGGCGGCAATCTTGTGCATGCGAATTTGCAGCCAGACAACCGGTAGCCAACAGGCGCCCGCCAGGCCGAATAGAAACAGGCTGACAGCTACCCACGGTACCGTCAGAGGAAGGCCCAGCATATGCGCCATCCACAGGCCGCTGATCGGCTGAAAGATCACCGTTGGCGTGGTAAAAATCCAGTCCGCCAGGACGACATGCTGATTGGTGACCGCGATGTGGGCCACGTTTCCGCTGCGATCCGCCATCCATTTGTAGAATGCGCTCCCCAGACCGGTGCCAAACAGAAGCACCATGCTCAGAATGTGCAGCGACTTGAGCGTCAGGTAAGTCATGACAGCCTCCCCTCGCAAACGGCATCCAAGAAAAATAGACTCGCCTCGATAGTCTGTGGCATGCGCCCGAGAAACCTGGCTAGCGGCTTAACATCTGCCCAATATCCGGCTTGCAGCATGCGCAGATTCTGCGGTTGCATCATGGGATAGAAGCGCCCAAGCAAGTGCGCCATGAACATCGCAATGGCGAATGGAATGTGAATCACTCGCGCTCGCGGCAAACCTTGGGCATTGCGCATCCATTGCAGCCATTCTTCAAACGTGACTGTTTCATTGCCAACGATATCCAGGGTTTGTCTTGTCTTTGTCGAGACAAGGCATTGCATGACGGTCGCCACCACATCGCTGATGTGGATCGGCTGCAGCTGTTGCTGACCATCCCCAATGACCGAAATCATCGGCATTGACGCCATCCGCATAAACAACCCGGCACTTTTTCCGCCGAGGCCGTAGATCAAGGATGGACGCAGCACGAACCAATCCAGATCAAGGCTGCGCAAGACATCGTCCGCAGCGCGCTTGCTCAGGTGATAGGAAGAAAAGGCCGACTCATCGGCACCGAGCGCCGAGATCTGGATTACCCGACGAACCCCGGCTTGCTGACAGGCGCGAAACAATGCTGCCGGAGCAAGGGTATGCAACGGCTCAAACCGTTGCGCTCCGGTTTCCCCGATGATGCCAACGCAGTTGATGACAACATCGATGCCAGCAAGATGCGACAGCCAGTCTTCGGCCGCCAGCATCCGGGCAAAATCGACGCCATGACTGCGGGATACGTTTGTTATCTGGTGGCCGGCATCAGCAATGACTGCAGCAATGTTACGGCCAAGAAAACCGCTTCCGCCGGCAAGAAGAATATTCATGATTCTGCCCGCGCTTTATCTGGAGTGACCACGAATTGGCCCAGGCGCTTTCCGATCGAATACAAACCTGTGAGCAAGCCACTTAATGCCGCGATCAAGGTTAGACGCAGGCTGTCCAGTGGATTGCTCAAGCTCGAAAACAGGTCAACGATCAGGACGAGCAGCAAGGGAGCGATGACTAGCATCACCTTGATGTAGCTTTGCCAGAAGGTGGCCGCCTGTTCATCCGGGCATATCCGATCCAGGACATTGATCAACGGCCTGGACAAAACATACAAAGCCGCGAGACTCGCGGCAATACTGACGAAGAATTCGGCAAACAGCAGTAGATAGTTATTCATGGAAGACTCCTTTTTGATCACTGGAGCCCCCAGTTTGGTGAATGGCAAACGGCAATTCTTCCGTTTTGATCAAACCAGAGCGCTTTTTGGCTCCGAAAAGATCAACCCGGAACACTTTTTAGACAGCGCCTTAGTCGGGTTGCCCGTTTCCTGCATTCAGCTTGCGATATTGGCCTGGCGTCATGCCCTCGATTTCACGAAAAGCTTCGTAGAAATTCGATTGGGAGGTGAATCCGACACTGAGTCCGACCGACAGGACAGAGGCAGAAGGTTCAGCGAGCAGCATGGTCTTGGCCGCCTCTGTGCGTTGCTCGCGCAGGTAGCGTGAGAATCCCTTGCCCAGTCGGGTATTGATCAATTCCGATAATTGATGGGTACTCAGCCCCAGCCTGTCTGCCAGGACTGACAAGTTCAATAGCGCGTCCTCATAAATACGCTCACCCTTCATCATCGTGTCCAGCCTGGTCAGGATCGAATCGCAATCGACATTGCCGAGAGTGGAACTGGCATACGCGCTCCGTACGACCTCACTCACCTCGATGGACAATTTCGGCCGCAGACCAAGCGTGACCTGCACCAGAAGAAAAGCGATGCCGATCGAGATTGCATAGAGGCTGTAAAACAACTTCTCTGGTAATGCTGCCTCGAATAACCCGAGTAAGGAGACCCCTACGGCAATTGCAAATACGCCCCCCAACAGCAAGATTTCCCTATGAAAATTGGCACGCTCCTGGCGAAGTTGGAAAAGCGTCCGCCCTAGCCACAACAAATAAGAAGCCCCGAGGATGAATGCCAATGGCAGAACCACCCCCTCGGGAAATAAAGGGGAAATCAAGCTTGGCACTGCATGCAACAAAATAGGGTAGCCCGCCAGGGATATGGGTTGAGGACGTAACAGCGGCTGGCTGAATAAAAAAAACGCTGGCGCTACGGCAAACAACATCATGCGGTATGGCCAGGTCGTAACCCAGGCATGGTCGAGATATAGCCATGAAAAATGGGAAACCTGCAGCCCGCTCAAGGCCAACAGCAATACCAACCCCATGATTCTCGACATCCACTGCCCCTGATAGTGCTCGCCACGAAAATGCGACAGCGCAAGAACAATCGAGCTGAATATTGAAAAGCCAATGAGAAGCAGGGCAAGAGAAATCACGAGGTGCGATAAATGAATTATGATTTTGATGAACAGTAATTTATGCAGCTTCGGAACAATTGGCAACGGTTGATTTAACCTATCAACTCTGCCGTATCGAGGTAACACGCCTTGTCGAATTTTAAAGACCACTTTTCCGACGCCTCGGCAGCCTACGCCAAATTTCGCCCCACTTATCCCGATACGCTGTTTACCTGGTTGGCGGACCTTTGCCATGAACACGAATGCGCCTGGGACTGCGCCACCGGCAGCGGGCAGGCTGCAATCGAACTGGCGCAGCATTTCAAACAAGTCATCGCCACAGATGCCAGCAGCGAACAGGTTACCCATGCAAGCGGGCCGGCCAATGTCCGTTTTCGCGTGGCTCCCGCCGAAGCCAGTGGACTGGATTCGCACAGCATCGATCTCATCACCGTGGCGCAAGCGGTTCATTGGTTCGACCTGCCGCATTTTTATGCCGAAGTTATTCGTGTACTAAAACCCGGCGGCGTATTTGCACTCTGGGGTTATGGCCGTCTGTCCTTGCCCACCGGCATGGACGCAGTTTTTCAGCGCTTCTACGGCGAAACTATCGGTCCGTACTGGCCGCCCGAGCGGGCACTGATCGACGAAGAGTATCGCTCGCTGGATTTTCCGTTTGCGGAAATTCCCACGCCTGAATTTCTTATTGAAGTGGAGTGGAACCTGCCGCGGCTGCTGGCCTATCTGTCAACCTGGTCGGCTGTAAAACGCTATGCGGTGCAAAATGGAGAGAACCCATTGCCGGGGTTGCAGGATGCCTTGGCCCCCTTGTGGGGCGACCAGAACAAAATAAAACGGCTGCGTTGGCCGCTGTTTCTACGCGTCGGCTACTCGGCTACTTCAAGTACGAACGCAGAATGCGCGTAACCTGCTGAAGGTCTTCTTCACGGCGTTTGGCAACCTTGGCTTCCGGGCCCAGGTGGTCTCGCAGGTGACCCTCCAGAACCTCAACCATCAATCCGTTTATTGCGCCGCGAATCGCAGCGATCTGCTGCAAAACGGCATTGCACTCCGATTCCTGATCCAGCGCCCGCTCCAGTGCATCAGCTTGACCCTTGATACGCCGAACCCGGGTTAACAGGGATTTTTTATCCTTGATTGTGTGCGCCATCTTTCCTCCATATTGCTTATTTATATATACTATGGGGGAGTATACTTTCTATTGAAATTTAACAACACCCAGCACCTCCGCACGAAGCGCGCCTCCGCTTTCCGGATGTCCATCAGTTAGGAAACCATGCATACCCAAAACCTCTCCCAGTGGACGCACCAGCATGTCTTTGATGCGGGAAACCATTCTGCAGAACGAAGTACGCGCGCCGTGATGTGGATAACCGCAGTGATGATGGTCATTGAGATTCTTGCCGGTTGGTGGTTCAACTCCATGGCGCTATTGGCCGATGGCTGGCACATGAGTTCACACGCCGTGGCGATTGGCCTGAGCGCCTTCGCCTATGCAGCGGCACGCCGTTATGCCGACGATCCGCGTTTTGCCTTCGGAACCTGGAAGATTGAGGTGCTGGGCGGATTCGCCAGTGCAATATTCCTGCTGGGTGTCGCAGTCATGATGGTCGTGGGATCGCTTGAGCGAATCTTTTCTCCCCAGCCCATCCACTACCAGGAAGCCATCATCATTGCGGTCATCGGCCTTATCGTGAATATCGTCTGCGCCAGAATTCTGGGCCACGCTCATGATCATGCACATAGCCATGAGCACGAACCGCATCATCATCACGACCTCAATCTGAATTCCGCCTACCTGCACGTCATTGCCGATGCCGCCACCTCTGTCCTTGCCATTCTCGCCTTGGTGGGCGGGTGGATTTATGGCTGGTCATGGCTCGACCCGGTCATGGGTATTGTGGGCGCGGTGCTGGTGGCGATATGGGCCAGGAAGCTCATCCTGGAAACCGGAAAAGTTCTGCTAGACCGTGAAATGGATCTCCCCGTCGTGGATGAAATCCGTGAAGCCGTTGAAACCGGACCAGAGGATGGCGACACGAAGATTGCCGACCTTCACGTCTGGCGTGTCGGCAAGCGCGCTTACTCGTGCGCCCTGAGTGTCGTCACCCATGATGTGAATTTGACAGTTACCCGTGTACGCGAACAACTCGCCCTACACGAAGAAATCGTTCACTCGACAATCGAAATCCACCATTGCACGGCCTGAGGCCGGCATGGCTGAAAACACCATGACCTCACGGTCCGACCGTGATGACAGTACCTTCACGGCGCAGATCAGCCGCGCCATAGCTTGAGCTGGTCGCTGGATCGATGCCGATGCCTTGCACCGATCCCATTTTCTGCTTGCACTCATCCGTACCCGCCGCGCCCAACCCCACGTGTCCGAGCTTGCGCAAAGCGTCCTGTGTGGAGATGCTGAAGCGCGGCTGCATGAAATCCTCTCCGCCTTCGCAACGGATCTCTCCGGTCGGTTGGGTAACAGACAAACGCGGGGCATCGATGGCCTGCTGCAGGGTCATGCCGTGGTCGATGAGATTTATGGTGATGCCAAGCAAGGTGTTGATGATGGTGGTGCCACCAGGCGTGCCGTAGACAGCAACGAGCTTGCCGTCTTTGAATAACAAGGTCGGTGACATGCTGGAGCGCGGGCGCTTGCCGGGTGCAACGTCGTTTGCGCCCGGGTTGTGGACAGCAGCATCCTGGCTGGGCAGGAAATTGAAATCGGTGAGTTCGTTGTTGAGCAGGAAACCGTAGCCCGGAACGGTAATGCCTGAACCCCAGGTGTATTCGATGGTGCTGGTGTAGCTGACGACATTGCCCCAACGGTCGATGACGGTGAAGTGGGTGGTCTGCGGGCTTTCTTCCTTGATGCGCGACGGCTTCGGCTGTACGTCAGCGACATTGTCCCAGCGCACGGGATAACCGGGTAGCGGGTCTTTCATGCGGCTGTCGGTTTTGATCTGCGCGCCACGCATCTCGATATATTCGGGATGCAGCAGGCCAGTTCGCGGCACCGGGACGGCATTGTCGTCGCCAATCCACACGCTGCGGTCGGCAAATGCAAGGCGCATCGCCTCGATCATGACATGCAGGGTTTTGGGGCTGCCGAAGCCATATCCTTGAGCGGCATCGCCCAATGGAAAACGCTCCAGCATGCCCAGGATTTGCAGAAGGGTCAGGCCACCAGAGGAAGGCGGCGGCATGGTAACAAGGGCGAAGCCACGGTAGTGGCCGATGAGCGGTTCACGAATCGCAACTCGATATTGTTCAAGGTCGGCAAGGGTCATGCGGCCTGTACCGGCCACCCCAAGTTCGCTGCGCGAGCGCTGCTGCGCATTGACGATGGCCTGCGCGAGCGGGCCCTGGTAGAAGACGTCCGGGCCTTTCGCAGCGATCAGTTTGAAGGTTTTGGCGAGTTCTGGCTGCACAAGCAGGTCACCCTCTTTGAGCGGAACACCGGCGGGCCGAAAAATCGCAGCGGTCTCGGGTTGAAGCTGAGTGCGGCCGCCATCGTTGGCGATTTCGGCGGCGAGGATTCGATTGACGCGAAAGCCGTGCTCTGCCAGTTCGATGGCGGGTGCGAGCGTATCGGCCAGTTTTTTCGTACCCCAGCGGGTCAGCGCGGTATCGACGCCGCGCAGTGTGCCCGGCACGCCCACTGCAAGGCCGGTGGTTGAGGCGAGTTTAAAGACCATCGGTAGACCACCCGGGGAAAACATGCCGGCGCTGGCCTTGGCAGGCGCGCGTTCGCGCGAATCGACAATGAAGGTTTCGCCAGTTTTGGCGAGATGGATCATCATGAAACCGCCGCCACCAATGCCGGAGGACTGCGGCTCGACCACGTTCAAGGCAAACTGCACTGCGGCAGCAGCATCAATGGCATTGCCGCCCTCGGCGAGTATGCGCGCGCCGGCAGCAGCAGCGTCCGGATGTGACACCGACACCACGCCCGCTGGCGGGGCGGCCAGTACCGAAGCGGAAAACAGCCAGAGGGCGAACCAGTGCGTGCAAGCGGAACGGAAGGACATGGAGGTCGGCAACAAAACAAACAGGCTCAAGCCTGCACTGGTTTGGCCGAAGCCGTCAATGCAGGCAGTCTGGTCGGTAGGCCTGGGGAGATGCCGTCAGAACGACAGCGGTTTGGCGCCCGTCAGAAAATACTCGATCAACTCTTTAACCGGCCGGATCGCATGTCCAAAGGGCAGGCTTTCGCTGCCCCGGAAAAACAGGCCTTTCTTGATGTCACCTTTGAGCGCAGCCACGAGCTGCGTGTCGATGCAGAACTGCCCTGCCTTGGCGATGCCATCACGCAACCCACACTGAATCAGGCAATGCAATCCCGCAGTACAACGTTCGCGGCCGGACTTGGCGCAAGCCTGGAGTTTGTGTTCGCGCCTGAGATAATTCGCAAGCCACGGGGTCTTCAC
>JAHENE010000094.1 GCA_024643305.1 Thiobacillaceae bacterium
GTGTTGGGAGCCGCCCCGGGAAGCCCCAATGACGTGGAGGTTTTGTTGGCGGCAGCGCGCAAGGAAAAGGTGGAAGACCGCGTAGCCCTGGCCGAAGCCGCTGGCCTCAAGGCTTTGGTCATGGATGTGGAATCGTACGCAACCATGACTGCATATGAAAGGATTGCCCGTTTGTTGCCGGAATCGGGTGTTGGGCAGACAGTCGCCATTTTTGACATAGGCGCGCTCGGTATGCATATCAACGTGTTGCACGACAACGAGTCGGTTTATCTGCGCGAGCACGGATTCGGTGGCAACCAGCTTAATCACGAAATTTCAAGACGCTACGGCATGACCACCGAGGAGGCGGAGATTGCCAAGCGTAAAGGGACATTGCCGGAGACCTACGAGATCGAGGTGTTGCGCCCATATAGCGAAACGCTGGCCATGGAAATCGGACGTGCCCTCCAGTTGTTCACCACCTCTACACAGTATCACAAGGTTGATCACGTGTTGCTCGCCGGAGGCGGCTCAATCATTCCGGGTATTGACGAAGTTGTTGGGGGGCGTGTGAGCATCCCGACCATTGTGGCCAACCCTTTTTCGAACATGTCTGTGGGTGCAAAAATCCGCCCCCAGCAACTGTCAAATGATGCTCCGTCGTTGTTCGTAGCATGCGGGCTTGCCATGCGGAGGTTCGATAAATAAATGATCCGCATCAACCTACTTCCGCATAGGGAAATCAAACGGGCGGCGCGCCGCCGGCAGTTTAATTTTCTTCTGGTAGTTGCTCTTGTGGCAGCCGCAGGCGTAATTGGAATTGGCCAGGCAGCGATAGCGACGCGAATAGCAGATCAGGAGGAAAGAAACGCCCTCCTAGAGATGGAGATTGTCAAACTGGATGCAAAAATCAAGGAAATCCAGAAAATCAAGGAGGAAACCCAGGCACTGCTTGAGCGTAAGCAAGTAGTTGAAACCCTGCAATCCAATCGTACGGAAGTGGTCCATCTTTTCGACGAAATGATCCGGATTTTGCCCGAAGGTCTTTATGTCAAGTCCATCAAGCAAACGGGTGACGAATTGCAGTTGTCCGGCTATGCGCAATCGAGTGCGCGTGTATCAACCCTGATGCGTAGCCTTGAAGAGTCTCCTTGGTTTGAACAACCTAATTTGATTGAAATCAAGGCGGTCACTGTTAGCAATCTTCGGGCAAATGAATTTGCGCTGAAGGTTAAACAGACCAAGCAGCAGGCAGAAGCGGGTGCCAAAGAGGGTCGCTCATGAATCTAGATACAAGCAAGCTCGACATCAAGACGCTCGCAGACTGGCCGCTGGGCGCAAAGCTGGGAGTTTTGGCGATTCTTTTTGCGATAGTTGTAGCTGGGGGCTGGTGGTTCTTATGGTCGCCTGCACTGGAAGATTTGAGTGCAAAACAGGCGAAGGAAGGGGAGCTCAAGTCTACCTATACAACCAAGAAGGGACAGGCCATCAACCTTGAGGCGTACAAAAAGCAACTTGTCGATATTGAACAGTCCTTCGGTGCGCTACTGAAACAGTTGCCCAACAAGCAGGACATGGATGCGCTGGTTACTGATGTCAATCAGGCTGGTTTGGGTCGGGGGTTGCAGTTTGAATTGTTCAAACCAGGAGCGGAGGTGCGCAAGGAGTTTTATGCAGAATTGCCAATCTCCATCAAGGTGACGGGCAGCTATCACGACATTGCGGCTTTCACCAGCGACGTTGCCAAGCTGTCGCGGATTGTCACAATCCACAACATCAGCCTGGTGCCTGCCAAGGGGGACGCATTGATGTTGGAGGCTACTGCAAAGACTTATCGCTACCTCGATGAAGAGGAGGTTATGGCGACAAAAAGCAAGCCATCGAAGAAGAAGGGGGGCAAGAAGTGAGCAATAGCCGCCTTCTGGTCATGGGTTTGTTTGTGGTTGCTTTGACTGCATGCGGCGGTGGAAACACCGAAGACCTTGAGCAGTTCATGAAAGATGCGGGCAAGGATATGCAAGGCAAAGTTGAGCCGTTGCCGCAAATCAAGCCCTATGAGCCCTTTACCTATGATGCTTTTGATTTGTCGGATCCTTTCAAGCCGCGCAAACTTTCCGCCAAAGGGGGCGGTGGTGGACTGCAGCCTGATCTGAACAGACCGAGGGAGCCTCTTGAGTCCTACTCTCTTGAAACCTTGAAAATGGTTGGGATGGTCAACCAGAAGGGTGTGACGCATGCAGTCGTTGCCACACCAGACAAAACCATTTATCACGTCCGCGTAGGCAACTACATGGGCCAAAATTTCGGACTGATTACAAAAATCACTGATAGCGAGATTACCCTGAATGAAGTTATTCAGGACAGCGCCGGAGATTGGGCCGAGCGTACGAGTACACTGACTTTGCAAGAATGAGGCAGCCATGAAAAAAGCCATCTTCAATAATTACGTAAGCGCCACCCGACAGATGAATTGGGTCCTTGGATGTCTGCTGCTTCTTGTGGGCATGAATGTCCAGGCCGCGAATCCACCGACATCAAATGCGGTTATAGGCGTAGAGCCGGCCATATTGTCTGCAAATAGGGTGATGGTTAGGATCCATTTGAAAGAGCCCCTGGCAACTACGCCTGCCGGGTTCACGGTGGGCAACCCCCCTCGCATAGCGTTGGATCTGCCTGATACTGGAAATGGGATTGGCAAAAATTCAGTCGATGCATATCTGGGGCCGTTGACCTCGGTAAATGTAGTACAAGCCGGGACGCGCACCAGGCTGGTTTTTAATCTCAGTAAATCAGTTGAATACGAGACCAAACTGGAAGGAAAGTCCCTGATTGTTTCTTTCAACGAGATGGGCGCGAGTGCCGTCACTGCAAATGTGAATCCGCGCTTTGCCGAGGCCCCGGCAACTTCCGCCAAGCATGTAATAAAGGATGTCGACTTCAGGCGTGGAGCAAATGGTGAAGCCCGCATCGTTACTACGCTTTCAGATGCGCAAACAGGCATCAATATCCGTCAACAGGGAAAGGATGTGGTGGTTGACTTTATTGATACAGATTTGCCTAAAGCGCTACAGCGTAGACTGGATGTGGCGGATTTTGCGACTCCGGTTGGGCAGGTTGAAAGTTATTCTTTGGGCGAGAACAGCCGTATGGTAATAGGCTCAAAGGGCGATTGGGAGTACTCGGCGTATCAAACTGACAATCAGTTCATTGTTGAAGTGAAGCCTGCCACTGGCGAGGAGAGGAAAACTGCAGATGGCAAGCCCATTTACAAGGGGGAAAAGCTCTCGCTCAATTTCCAGAATGTCGAAGTGCGCGCAGTTCTGCAGGTGATTGCAGACTTTACCGGACTTAATATTGTTGCGAGCGACACTGTGGGCGGTAATCTTACGTTGCGACTCAAGGATGTTCCATGGGATCAGGCACTTGATCTCATTATGGTGACCAAGGGGTTGGACAAGCGCTCCAGCGGGAATGTGATCTGGATTGCACCCAAAGATGAATTGCTCAGCAAGGAAAAGGCAGAATTGGAAGCACGTGCATCGGTAAATGATCTGGAGCCGCTGGTAACCGAATATATTCCACTAAATTATCTGCGTGCTGATGAGGCTCAAGCTATGCTCTACGGCGCAAGCTTGGCAAGCGCCTCGAGCGGAGGGACGGCGTCCTGTTCGGTTTCGTCCGAGGGGGTGGCCAGCTCAAACGCTGCGGCAGCAGGTGCGACCAAAAAAGACGAGGATAAAATCCTATCCAAGCGTGGCCGTGCTTCCTTCGATCTGAAGACCAATATGCTGATCATTAATGATTCCGCAAGAAAGATTCAGGAAGTTCGTGATTTGTTGGCAAAAGTGGACGTACCCGCTCGTCAGGTTATGATTGAGGCTCGGGTTGTCGTGGCCGATGACGGATTCTCAAGGGAGTTGGGAAGCAAGCTATGGTTCGGCGGCAAGAATACAGTGGGCGGTGGCCAAACTAAAACTGGTATTGGGATATCCGAAGCTGGCGACACCACGGACGATTTTTATGCGGGCACGCATTCGCTATTGCCCAGCGTAAATCTGCCGGCACCACCTACCCCATCAGGTGCGGCTGCAGCAACAATTGGTCTCGGCTTGTTTCACTTTGCCTCAGGAACCGTATTGGCCCTGGAGTTGTCCGCAATGGAAGCCGAGAACCGCGGCAAGATCATTTCCAACCCGCGCGTCGTGACGACGAACCAGGTTCCAGCCGTCATTATTCAGGGGGATGAAATTCCCTATGCAAGCGCGAGCAATAATGGGGCAACAAATGCTACCCAGTTTAAGACTGCAGGACTTTGTCTGCTCGTCGATCCGCAGATACTGAACAACGATTCGGTCATTCTGAACGTAGAAGTACAGAAAGATGCGGTTGGCCGGGATTCTCCTTCTGGGCCGACGTTGCAAAGGAAGCGTGTAAAAACCAAAGTCCGGGTCAACAATGGCGAGACGGTGGTGCTGGGCGGCATCTACGAGACTATTAGTCGCAACGATGTAAACAAGGTTCCTTTCCTCGGTGACCTGCCATTCCTGGGGCATTTGTTCAAGAACACGGATAAGCGTGATGCAAAGGTGGAACTGATGATTTTCCTAACGCCTCGAATTCTTGATGAAAGATTGTCAATGCACTGACAGACAGTGCTAGCGAGAAAAATAACGCCCCGCAAGGGGCGTTATTTTTTTGTTCACGCACTCCGTTACAATGTCGTCATGAGCAAAAAGGATAATATATTTCTCGTAGGGCTGATGGGGGCGGGCAAGACGACGGTTGGCAAGCTGTTGGCCAAACAACTGGGGAAGACCTTCATTGATGCCGACCACGAAATTGAAGCGCGTACCGGTGTAAAGATACCGATAATTTTTGAGATAGAGGGCGAAGCAGGATTTCGCAAGCGGGAAGAAGCTGTCATCTCCGAGTTGGCATTGCGCTCGAATGTCGTCCTGGGTACAGGTGGTGGCGCTGTGTTGTCTCCACGCACGCGCGATCTGCTGCGCAGTCAGGGAACGGTTGTTTATCTTCGCGGAACACCGGAGCAATTATTCGAAAGAACACGACATGACCGTAATCGTCCTCTATTGCAAACAAGTGACCCCCTCGCAAAGCTGAAAAGTTTATTCGCAGAGCGTGATCCTCTATACAGAGAAATTTCCGATTTGGTCGTAGACACGGGCCGTCAAAGCATCACCAGTTTCACTCGGCAACTTAAAGACAAGCTTGAGTTGCTGATGATGTCGGCAAATGATTGAGAGCAAATAAATAAGTACCGTGGGAAGTGGAAACAACTGAAGGTAGATAGTTACCCCCAACTTCTATCGACATTGCCTTCATTGCGCCTCGTTATGATTTGGTTGAGGGTGTCCGCGATGAACTAGTTGAACTGGGGAAAGTGAGCCAAACATCATTCCCGCGACACTCATCAATAGACCAGCAAACTGAGGCGGCCAGAACCCTTCAGGATTGTAGTGGGACAGTACAAGCCATGTAGTGATACCAAGAATCATGGCCAGCAGTGCGCCCTGGGTGGTCGCTCTACGCCAATATACACCTGCAGCCAACGGAACAAAGGCAGCCACCAGGGTGACTTGATACGCGTTCTCAACCATTGAATAGATGCTGGAATTAGAGTGCAGTGCAAAAATCACGATGCCGACCGTAAACACAACTACGGTAGCGCGCATGGTCCACAATTGATGCTTGTCGCTCTTGAACTTGATAAACACCTTGAGGATGTTTTCGGTAAAGGTGGCAGATGGGGCAAGAATAGTTCCGCTTGCTGTCGACATGATGGCGGAGAGCAGGGCGCCAAAAAACATGATCTGAGCCAACAGCGGCGTGTGCTGCAAAATCAGGTTAGGCAGAATAAGCTGTGAGTCTTCCTTAAGGAATTTGTCCACCATGTCTGGCATGAGCAGGAAGGCAGAGTAAGCGATGAAAATGGGAATGAAAGCAAAGAGAAAATAAAGGCTGCCACCCAAAACCGAACCGCGCATGGCAGTTTTCTCATCTTTTGCTGACATTACGCGCTGAAAGACATCTTGTTGGGGGATGGAGCCGAACATCATGGTTACCCAGGCTGCCAGGAAGGCGATGATATCGCGAGGGTTTGTTTCGGGGAAAAAATGAAATTTCCCATTTGCAACAGCATGGTTGATCACCACCTCAGGACCTCCGGCCATGCCGCTTACAATCCAGGCAATATAGCAAAGCCCAACAATAATGATGGTCATTTGAAAGAAATCAGTTAACGCAACAGACCACATGCCGCCAAAAATGGTATAGAGCAGCACGATGGCGGCACCGATGATTATTCCTGTGCTTTGGTCTATTTGGCCATCGGAAAGAATGTTGAAGACCAGGCCGAGGGCGGTCATTTGGGCTGACACCCAACCCAGGTAGGAGAGGATGATGCAGATGCTGGTGCTCACTTCTACAACATGGTTGTAGCGGCGTTTGTAGTAGTCGCCGATTGTAAGCAGCTTCATGCGATAAAGCGGCTTGGCAAAAAACAGGCCGACCAGGATCAGGCAAAGGCTGGAACCAAAAGGATCCGCGACGATTCCGTGCATGCCTTCTTCCAGAAAGGTAGAGGAGATACCCAGCACGGTTTCCGAACCGAACCAGGTAGCAAAAACCGTCGCGGTAACTATGTAGATCGGCAGACTGCGGCCGGCTACGACATAATCCCTGGAGTTCTTAACGCGGGTGGCTGCATAGACGCCAATGAGGATGGATAGCAGCAGATAAAGTATGACAAACCAGACAAGCATGTTGTGTGCTCCCGTTGTGTTGTTTTACGGGCATTAAGCTGCCCTGCCTGTCATCTGATCAGAGCTGATCGGTTGTGACGGCTAATTTTAATAAAAAGTCAGGGCCATGCGAATGGCGAGTAAAAATAACAGCAGCGCAAATATCCGCTTGAGTTTGCCGACCGGCAGGGCGTGGGCGGAACGGGCACCCAGCGGAGCGGTGACGACGCTGCCTAAGGCAATCCCGGTCAGTGCGGTTAGGTGGACATAGCCTAGGGTGTCCGGGATGACGTCCACCGGACCATTCAGAGCGTAGCCTATGGTCCCTGCAGCAGCAATGGGGAGACCAATGGCGGCCGAGGTGCCGATAGCGCGATGCAGAGGTACGTTACACCATAGTTGGAAGGGTACCGAGAGGGTGCCGCCGCCAATGCCAACCCAGCTTGAGACCGCGCCGATCATTCCACCTGCCCCGAACATGCCGATGATTCCAGGCAGCTGGCGATGGGGGGTGGGTTTGAAATTCCACCACATCTGCACAGCAGCGTAAAAAAGGAAAGCGACAAAAAAGAGTTTCAGGGGTAGTGGTGACAAGCGTGCCGCAAGGGCGGCACCGATGAAAGTGCCGGCCACAATGCCGGGGGTGATGCGTTTCACCGTGCTCCAGTCCACCGCATCGTGCGCATGGTGTGCGCGCAAGCTGGACATCGAAGTGAAGAGAATGCTGGCGAGCGAGGTGCCAAGCGCGTAGTGGATGGCGTTTTGCGTAAGCCCCTGCGCTTCTAGCAGCCAAACAAGAACCGGAACAATGATGAGGCCGCCGCCGACGCCCAACAGGCCGGCGATAAAACCGGCAATGAGCCCGAGCAGAAGACAGCCAGCAAGAAATTCCATTACAGCAGCGTCAGAATGAACTCGTACTCTTTCGGGTCGACTGGGGTGATGGAAAGCCGATTGCCTTTTTGCAGAATGCGCATATTCG
>JAHENE010000095.1:0-3967 GCA_024643305.1 Thiobacillaceae bacterium
GCGGGGGCGGTGGCACCCAAGTCTGTTGAGGAAACAGATTCGCCTGCATGCCGACGATCCGTTCTCGTGATGACGGCGCGGCTTGCTGCGAAGCATCTACAACATTTCCGGAATCAGCATTCTTGCCGGATTGCCGGATTGGTTCTACCACTTCCTCGTGATCTCCCTGACGGGGCCAGAAAGCGGCCGCCACTGTGGCCAACAGCACAAGGGCGAGTAAGCGCTGGCGCGTATTCATGCCCCTGGCTCCAGAAAGAGGGTGAAATTCAGCTGAGCATCAATATCAGGCGTCTCGATGGAGTCCCGGCGCAACTGCACCGCCGTGAGCGCCAGTGCCGGGTCGGTATTAAGCGCTTCTGCCACGAACATCCGAATTTCCGGATAGCTGCCATAGACCGGGAGCGATAATTGATAAATACGCAAGCGCGCATCATTGGCTTCCGTCAGCCGATACTCTCCCCGGTCCAGTTCCAGGCCTGCCTTCTCCGCCGCATCGAACAAACGTCGCAGCGCAGCTGCAACGGCGGGTGCCAGGCTCGGTTGTCCCGTCGCAATGGCACCCGTCTGCGCGGAACGTTGGCGCATTGCCGCTTCCTCGCGCTGCGCCTGCTCGTTGCGCAGGACTTGCTCATCAAGCATGGCCTCGCGCGCTAAAACCACCGTTTCTTCATATGCCAGGCTAGCAAGGATGAGCAACGCGCCGACCATTCCCGGCGTGCCGAGGCGACCCATGTAATACCTGAAGTTATCCATGAGGCGCGCCATCATGTTCTCCACTCCAGACGCAAGACAAAACGCAGCGGCAATTGCGGGTCTGCTTCCTGCAAGGCATGGCTGGCAAGTGTCACCGAGGAAAAACCGGCCTCGCTTTTAAGCAATTCGACATAAGCCAGTATGTCCTGGATGTTGCGAGCCTCGGCTGTCAGGGTCGCCTCAGTTTTGCGCGCGTCCGCCTCCAGCGCCAGCAGGGCAATATGCTTGGGCCGGCTTTTCTCCAGTCGTACGAAGAGATTGCCCCAGGGCGCTGCCAACTGATCCTTTGTTCCGCCCGCTTCGCCAGTTGCGATTGGGGACGACCGTCTTGCCGATACGACAACCTGTTTCGGCGCGGCGGCCATGGCCCCATCCAGTGCATGTTTCGCCACCTCTCCCTGCCATCCGACCAATGCAGCCATGCCCAGGCCAGCAGCCAACAGCAGCCATGCCGACCAATGTGGTCGGGGAACAGGATGCATAAAATCCAGTTTCAGCGCGCGCATGTCAGTTCTCCAGGAAGGCAGACAATGCCTCCCCTCCACTGATGAACGGATTGACTGTACGCGCACCGCCCACGCGCTGCCAGTTGATGGATGGCAGCACACTTTCGATCCACAGGGGTGCAAGCGACTCTTCGCCTGCCAGCAGCGCTTCGCGCTTTAACAAATCGGCCAGCGAGGCAAGCGCATCGTCTTGCATTTGTACTGTGCGCAGGCTGCGCATGACACCGTCTTCCAGCCCGGCCAATGTCAGCCGATCCGGCTCTGCCAGTGCAAACCATGCACGACCGCGGCCAAACTTTCCGCCACGGCGATTCCAGGCCGTTACCAGCCAGGGTTGTATTTGCACGGGTTCCAGCGATGCGGAGCGGATCACCGCTTCCAGTTCCGCCAGTGCGTTTGGTTCTATCGTGCTTGCCATGAAAGAATTTCCGGGCGGCTCGGCCTGCCAGGCGACGCGCAGATTGCGTCCCGTTTCACCAAACTGCCGCACCAGATGGTCACTGATCCAGCCTTGCATCTCGGCCGGCTTGAGCACCACCGGCGGCGCCGACAGCAGATGTACCGGTGCAAAATGATGGGAGAGCGTCACGCTTGCACGTCCCCGCAAGCCAGAGCTTGCGAGCAGGTCAGCCAGCGCTTCCAGCGCACCCGACCAACTGGGTGCCGCCACTGCTGCATCCCGATAGTTTTTGCCAGAAGCCACGGCCACCATACCCGGCGTTAGGGCAATGCGGACCTTAGGAGACAAAAGTGACACGGTTCACTTCCTCCAATGTGGTCACGCCCAGGCGCACGAGTTCGAGCGCGGAGTCGCGCAAGGTGCGCACGCCTGCGCGGGCAGCGGCTTCTTTAACCTGACGGATGGGCGCTCGAGTGCTGATCAGTTCACGAATCTCATCGTTGAGCACCATCATTTCCGCAATCGCCCGACGCCCCTTGTAACCGCTGCCGCGACAATGACCGCAGCCCTTGCCGGCACGAAAATCAAAGCCCGCCGTCAATTCGGCGGAAAGTCCGGAATCAGCCAACTGCTGCGCCTCGGGCGCAACGGGCTCAGAGCAATGCGTGCAACTCACCCGCACCAGCCGCTGGGCAAGAATGCCGTTCAAGGCCGACACAAAACTGTAGGGATCAACGCCCATGTGCATGAATCGACCGATCACATCGAAAACATTGTTGGCGTGCACAGTGGTGAATACCAGATGCCCGGTCAGCGCGGATTGCACTGCGATCTGCGCGGTTTCGGTATCGCGTATCTCCCCCACCATGATCTTGTCCGGATCGTGGCGCAGGATGGAGCGCAGGCCGCGGGCAAAGCTCAGGCCTTTCTTTTCATTAACCGGAATCTGAAGGATGCCGGCCAACTGATACTCGACCGGGTCCTCAATGGTGATGATCTTGTCCTGTCCATTGTTGATCTCGGAAATGGCCGCATACAGCGTGGTGGTCTTGCCCGAACCAGTCGGTCCGGTGACCAGGAACATGCCATATGGCTCGCGCGACAGCTTGCGGATCAGCGCCAGGTCTTCGCCGGCAAAGCCCAGGCGGTCGAGGGTAATGCCCTTGAGTTCATCTGCAAGTTGTTGCCTGTCAAGAATGCGCAACACGGCATCCTCGCCAAAAACGCCGGGCATGATGGAAACGCGCAGATCAATTTCGCGGCCGCGCATCATCACCTTGAAGCGTCCATCCTGCGGCACGCGCCTTTCGGCAATGTCCAGTTCCGACATCACCTTGATGCGCGAGATCACCTGCTCTGCCATCTCGCGTCCGGGCGACTGTGCGATCAGGTTCAGCACACCGTCAATGCGGTACTTGATGATGATGCCCTGGGGATCATTTTCCAGGTGGATGTCGGAAGCGCCTGCACTGAGCGCGTCGTAGAGTGTCGAATGCACCAGCCTGACAACCGGCGAAACATCCTCGCCGATGGCCTTGAGAGAGATTTCCTCCACCCGCTCGCCGCTATGACCGCCCACCGCTTCGCCCTGCAGGACATCCATGGCGCGCAGCTCGCTTTCCAGTAGATGCAGCCAGGCAAGGATGTCATCGCGCAGGGCAAGCACCGGTGTAAAGGCTGTGTCCAGCGTGCGTTCCGCCCATTCCAGCAAATCGGGTCTGAGCGGATCTGCAAATACAAACCAAAGCCTGCCATCGGCATCACGGCAGGCTGCGCATTCGCGCTCCAGGGACTGGCTGAAAGGGAGCAGTTCGAAAGCCGGCTGCATTTCGCGCAACCGGTCCATCGTCATCGTGCCGTACGCAAAGGCCTGACCAAGCTCTGAAAGGAAAACTTCATCATCAAAACCAGCAAGGCGCTTAAGTGCGTCCAGCACCGAACCGCCGTCCTTGTCGGCAAGTTCTCGTGCTTGCTGCAGCAAGGCGGCGTGAATACGCTGGGGGTGCGCAGCAGGCGAGTTCATTCCAGGCTTCCGGCAAGTTCAAAAATGGGCAGATAGAGCATGACCACGATGATACCGATTACCAGCCCAATCACCACCATCAGCAGCGGCTCAAACAGGCGGGTAAACCAGTCGACGAAGCGGCTGGTTTCTTCCTCGTGGAAATTGGCGATGGATTCCATCATCTCGCCCATGCGCCCACTCTTCTCTCCCACCCGCAGCATGCGCAGCGCCACAGGCGTGACCAATCCGGCCCGCTCCATGGCCTGCGATAGCGGCAGTCCCTCACGGATTTTGACTGCGGCG
>JAHENE010000095.1:3977-7720 GCA_024643305.1 Thiobacillaceae bacterium
CCGCAGTTCGGGTTGCAGCAAGTCGCCCGCCATTTCCAAGGCAGTGACCATGGGAATGCCGCCAGACAGCAGCATGCTGACGGTTCGATAAAAGCGGGTAAGTTGAAAAACCCGGAGATGCTCCCCCAAAATTGGCAGGCGCCAGATCCGGCGGGCCACATATGCACGGGCTGCCGGTCGGCTCAGCGCATAGGCAACCACAACCAGCAATACCAAAATCAGCATGCCGGCATTCAGGGCATGCGCCTCGACAAAACTGCCCCACTGCATCAGCACGCGCGAAGCCCACGGCAGCCGGTCCATGTTGTCGGCATAAATGGATGCAAAACGCGGTGTCACATAGCCGAGCAGGAACAACGCCACCAGGGAGCCAACGACCATCAGGATAATCGGGTAAATGGACGCAGCCAGCGCTTTCTTGCGCACTTGCTCGACCTGATCCTGATAGGCCACATAGCGTGACAAGGCCTGCGGCAGATCGCTGGTGCGCTCGGCGGCGCGCACAGTTGCCACGTACAACGGCGGGAAAGTCTCGGGAAAATGTGCAATGGCGGCGGAAAATGACTCGCCCTCATACAAGCGCTTGAGCACACCGCTGAGCACCTTTCGAATTTCCGGGCGGGACTCTTTTTCCTCCAGTGTTTGCAGGGCTTCGACCAGGGACAGGCCGCTATTCAGCAGCGCGAGCAACTCGCGCGAAAAGAGACTCAGGGGGAAACGAGCGCGCCTGGCCAATGACAGGAAACCCAGTCGTCCGGCCGCCCGGACATCCAGCACGGTCAGGCCCTGCAGGCGAGCCTGCTCGCTAGCGTCGTCCCGATCAGCCGCTTCCAGCCTGAGCGTTACGCGCTGATCCGCCCCCAATGCCCGGATTTCAAACAGCATCGTTTACCAGTTGGTGATGTCGGCGGCTTCGGCGGTGCCACCCGGCTGGCCGTCCTTGCCGAGGGAATACAAATCAAACTCGCCATGCTGGCCGGGCATGCTGTATTGATAGGGATAGCCCCAGGGGTCATTGGGCACCGCCTTTTTCAGATACGGGCCCTGCCAGCGCGACTCCCCGGTGGGTTGGCCATTGAGTGCCGCCAACCCCTGATCGGAACCGGGATAATGGCCGACATCAAGGCGGTACTGATCAAGCGCGTCTTCCAGCGCGCGGATCTGCGCCTTGGCCACCTTCACCTCGGACTTGCCAAGATTGCCGAAATATTTAGGCGCCACGATGCCTATCAACAAGCCAAGGATGACCAGCACCACCAGCAGTTCCAGCAGCGTAAATCCTGGCGTATGTTTACGGCCATTCAAGCCCGATCTTGAGAGCAAATTCCCCATGTTGTGTTTATCTCACACCACCACAAAAAATATTGATGCAGGTAATGGTTTTCCTGCCCGTTTTCAAGCAATATATTAGGATGGGAGTTTAGTGGATTCGGGGGTGGATTTGTAATTTACTGAATGCCGCTCCTCGCTTGATCCCCATTAGAAGAAAAAATGCAGTCCCTGACGTGCCGGTAACAAGAAAATTTTTTCCCCAAGCGGCAAATTCAGGAAATGTTCCAACAATAGACAGTGAGGATTCAAATGAGATTTAAAAAAACGCTTACCGCAGCAGCAGTGTGTGGCTTGTTTGCGCTGGGCAATGCCCAGGCAGCAATGCCGGCCGCTGATCTTTCCAACCTCTTTGGAAATTTCATCCCCGATACCGATATTGATGGCGGCGGCCCGGGAATCAGCCATGCCGGCTACGAGTACATCGTCCCTTTTGCCAAGGTTAATGTTGGCGCAAGTGGCTACCCGGATTCCATAGTGATTATGTGGAAAGTTTATGCTGCAGAGGATGGTAGCCTGTTGCGCACCACGTGGGGGCGTACCCTTACCGTTGCAAACGGTGGCCTCCCCGATCCAGCCGGATGTAGCGACACCCCGGAACTTAACCACGCTTTCCGTTTTGCCCATCGTGAGGACTTGCTGAACCGGGCTGGTGTGTTTACCGCAGCTGCCCAGAGGGCGCACTTCGGCCTTAATTTAGAAATGAACGGTCCGGGGTGTTATGGCATAAGCGCCGTCGTGTATTCCGGCAACCTCTCCGATGTTGGCGGTGCCAAAGGTGGCGGCGCAAATAGTACAACCACATCAGGTTACTTGACGGGTGGCTCATGGCTGAAGACATACCCGGGCCGGGAACTCATTGGCCTTAACGGCATAGATGCAGCCACCACCCACGTCGATGGGGCAACGAACAAAAACGTTACGGACAGCACCAACCCGGATCTGGTCAATGACGCCCTGATGATCACCACCTTGGTAGATCTCGGCCCCACCGGGGATAATGTCGTCATTCAGTTCGTTCAAGGCGGAAACGGCAGCGATTATGACCAGGACAATGACAGTGCAACTAACAATGCCTGGACGCAAAGAGTTGCTCCGCTTGATCGGTCTTTTGTTCCGTGAGCATTATCTGACCTGATAAAACTCATGGAATGATTCCATGAGTACTTTCTGTACGGGCTGGCATGAAATTCCCTTTGTGCCAGCCCGTTTTATTTTGGATTGAACCAGCCGTTTTCTGCCATGCTTCGCAATTACTGAACAAATCGGTGCTGAATGCCCTTGTTTCAGCAAACTGTTAAGCGCTCTTCTTTATTCCGGGTTTGGCCGCATTGAACATGACATTTTTCAGGACAGCTTTCTGACCATCCTGAACTTTCTCAATATTGCGAATTCTGAAATTGCCCAATGCTTGCACCTTCACAACCCCTTCGTTGCAAGTTCTGATTTCCTGAGCCAATCTGGCCAGGGCCGCACGGATAATCAGTGCAGCACGTTTATCCGGGACCTTCCCCAGAAATTCCGGAGACTCCTGCCGCAGGATTTCAACAAGTTCAATGGGACTCATACGAATAATACCTATTAAATAGGAAGGTTCGAAAACATGAGACCAGGTTTATAACCCTGGCCTTCAGCACGCCTGAATAACAGAAAACACGCGCATCCAAGCACAAGTTGGAACCAAGGGTTCCTCTATGCCACTCAACAACACACCAGCATACGCAACCGGATAAATCAGTCTTTCTCCAGCGAATCTATACGCACACTTCGCTCTTGTCGGCGCATGCACTTTCCCACCGCATTCTGCCACAAAGGTGGCTATTCCAGAGCTGGGTCTGACATGGGAATAGATTCGGAATATGAGCCATATGCTTACAAATAATTTACTCAGTACAACTCGCTGAAATCCGATTTAACTTAGACTGACGAGAAACAGGCACGCCAGTCCATTGCACTCAGGCCATGGACCACAAAAAATGGGTTAAGAATGATTGTAGTATCTGCGTAGGAAAGAGGTTCACCCGTCAATCGGATCACAGCACCGCCAGCCTGCTCCACCACGCATTGCGCTGCGGCAGTATCCCACAATGAAGTCGGACCCAGTCGTGGATAAACATCGGCGCTTCCTTCTGCCACCAGGCAAAATTTTAGAGAGCTACCCATTGAAACCAGTTCGTGGGGGCCGAGTTGCTGCAACAACGACTGCAGGGAATCTCCCGCATGGGAACGGCTTCCAACCACACACCACGGGCTTGCTTCTGCATGTCGGGCGACATGAATTTGTTCCCGCTTCCCTCCGGCCCTTACCTTGAAGGCCCCTATACCATCAGCCGCCAGATAGAGCACATCCGGAACTGGCGCGTAAACCACACCCAGCACAGGACTGCCAGCCTCGACCAAGGCAATATTGACCG
>JAHENE010000096.1 GCA_024643305.1 Thiobacillaceae bacterium
GATGGTTTCACTCATCAAGCACGCGCATCACGGTTTTGACGTGGACCAGCCGGGCAAGGACAGTTACCGCCATCGCCAGGCCGGCGCGGGCGAAGTGCTGGTGGCGAGCGATGTACGCTGGGCGCTGATGCATGAGAATGAAACCTCGGAGATGCCACAGTTGCAAGACCTGTTGGTACGCCTGTCGCCATGCGATCTGGTGTTGGTGGAGGGCTGGAAGCGCGACCCTATACCCAAGATCGAAGTACATCGTGCTGCAAATGGCAAACCCTGGCTGTATCCGGAAGACGAAAACATTCTGGCGGTGACAAGCGATGTGATTCCGCCGGACAGTAATAAAATCGTGTTTGCTCTGGAGGACATTGAAGGCATCCGAGCGTTTATCAAAAAAAGAATAGGTGTTTGATTTGTTAACTGCAGCTGAACTATTACATGAACTGTTGATTCGGGCACGTTCCCTTGATGAGACGGAAACCATCAATTTATCAGATGGTTATAACCGTATTCTCGCGCAGGGATTGACTTCATATGTCAGCGTGCCGCCGCTCGACAATACTGCCATGGACGGCTATGCAGTGCGCAGCAAGGACTGCCGGCAACCTGATAGCCAACTTAAAGTAACGCAGCGCATTGCTGCAGGGCAAATCGGTCAGGCTCTGCACAAAGGAGAAGCAGCGCGCATTTTCACCGGCGCTCCAATCCCGCCGCACGCCGATGCTATTGTCATGCAGGAAGATACTTCCCTTGATGGCGATATGGTCACGGTATACAAGATTCCGCAACCGGGTGGCCACATCCGCCGCGCAGGCGAGGACATCTCCCCGGGCACGGATGTGTTGACGCCCGGTACCCGCCTGAAGGGTGCCGAGCTTGGCCTGGCGGCCTCGATTGGCGCCACCAAGGCAAAGGTCGTGCGCAGGCTTAAAGTGGCCATGTTTTCCACCGGCGATGAGTTGGCCGAGCCTGGACACGCCATCAAGCCCGGACAGATATACAACTCAAACCGGGCCACCCTGACTGGTTTGCTGACCGGGCTGGGGACTGAGGTCATCGACCTGGGGGTGGTGAAGGACACCCGGGATGCGACCTTGTCTGCACTGGAAAAAGCATCCGCACAGGCCGATGTCATCATCACCACCGGCGGGGTTTCCGTGGGAGAGGAAGATCACGTCAAGGCCGCCGTTGAACAACTGGGTCATGTGGACATCTGGAAAGTGGCCATGAAACCGGGCAAGCCGGTGGTGTATGGACGTGTTGGAAATGCTGACTTCATTGGCCTGCCGGGCAACCCGGTTTCCGCCTTTGCTACCTTTTGCCTGTTTGCGCGGCCCTTCCTGCTGAAACGCATGGGTGCGACTCAGGTGCTGTACCGGGCGTTTCCTGTACGGGCTGCATTCGACTGGAAAGTACCCGGAAACCGCCGCGAATTTCTGCGCGGCCATCTGGTCAACGGGGTTGATAG
Source organism: Thiobacillaceae bacterium (assembly GCA_024643305.1). Classification (GTDB taxonomy): domain Bacteria; phylum Pseudomonadota; class Gammaproteobacteria; order Burkholderiales; family Thiobacillaceae; genus UBA6918. Next base: position 1,463 of record JAHENE010000096.1, read on the forward strand.
CGTCGGCGAAGTCCGCATCTATCCCAATCAAAGTTCTGGGGTGCTGACCTCTGCCGTGTGGGGCGATGGCTTTGTCGATATCGATATCGGCCAGACCGTCATCCGCGGCGAGTGGGTGCGCTTCATTCCCTTTTCCGAGGTCCTTGAATGAAAATAAAAGTTTTGTATTTCGCCAGGTTGCGCGAGGTTTTTGGCGTTGAAAGCGAAGAGCTTGAATTGCCTGGCGAGCGCGCCTATGCGGCTGCGGTAATCGATATGCTTCGCAAACGCGGCGGTGCCTGGAGTGAAGAACTGGCCCTGGACGCCGGTTACCGCATGGCCGTGAACCAGACCCTGGCCGGTCTGGTGACGCCGGTACAGGATGGTTACGAAGTGGCGATATTTCCGCCGGTAACGGGTGGTTAGTCAGCATGAAAATCCAGGTCCAGGAATCGGACTTCGATCCCGGCGCTGAAATTGCTGCGCTACACGCAGGCCAGCCCAAGGTCGGTGCCGTAGCAAGCTTCGTCGGCCTGGTGCGCGACCTGAACGATGGCGAAAGCGTGACCAGCCTGACCTTGGAACACTACCCGGCCATGACGGAAAAATCCCTGCGTGAGATCGTGGATCAGGCGATGGGCCGCTGGAGCCTGCTCGACGTCAGCCTGATTCACCGGGTAGGGGAGTTAAAGCCGCTGGATCGCATTGTCTTTGTGGGGGTGGCTTCAATGCATCGCGGCGAGGCTTTTGCCGCTTGCGAGTTCATCATGGATTATCTGAAGACCCTGGCTCCGTTCTGGAAAAAGGAAGGAACGCCGGGGAGCGAGCGCTGGGTGGAGGCGCACGCATCCGATGAAACGGCTGCTGAGCGCTGGAAAAAATAGCTCGGGAAGTAGGGCTCTGTTAAAGAAAAAAGGGGGCGGCATGAAGCCGCCCCCTTGTTCGTTACACCTTCCTGTTACTTGAGTGATGCGATGTGGGCAGCCAGTGCTTCAATGTCGGCATCGCTCAACTGCGAAGCGATCGGCATCATGACGCCAGACATGGGCCCACGCTGTTTTCCGGCCCTGTAATCAGTCAATCTAGACTTGACCACATCCGCAGTCAGGCCGGCCAGTTTCGGAAAAGTCCCTATACCTTGCCCCTTTGCCCCATGACAACCAATACAAGTGGAAGCAAATTTGTTGCCTCCCTCCACAGATCCTGATGGGGCAGTTGCAGGCGTGGTCGCTTCCGTTACGGGCGCAGGAAGCGGCGTTTGTGTGCTTGCTTGGGATAATGGGGCTGCTGTCTTCGGGGGCACAACGGCTTCGGCTGCTGGGGTTTCCATGGGCGCAGCTTCCATCGGAGCGGGTGCAGGGGCTTCAGCAGATGGCACCGGTTCCGGGGCTGCCACTGTTTGGGGCTCTTCCTTCTTGCTGCAGGCGCTTAAAGCAATTGCCAGCAACATGGGTGTCCAGAATGTCTTTTGCATTGGGTGTCCTGTAAGAGGTGGTTGATGAACAGTTGGCTACTGTCATTAAAGGTAGCCCCTCATTTCCGGTATGCAACCACCTCTATTTCTTCAAGAGACTTGCAGCGAATTCCTCAGTGGCCGAATCGAGCCATTGCTTGTGGCGGCTCTCCAGTGATTTGTATTCTGCAATCAAACGCCGGCCGGCATCCGTAACGCGGCTGCCGCCACCCTTGACGCCGCCGACGGCGCTTTCAATTACGGGAGTTCCCATGACATTGTTCATGGCATCGACCGCGTCCCACGCTGCCTTGTAGCTCATTTTCATGGATTTGGCTGCCTTCGATATCGAGCCGGTCATCTCAACTTGCGTGAGCAATTCGACCCGGCCCTTTCCCAGCAGGGCTTTGCCGTTCAGCGTTAACCAGACGCGGCCTTGAACTTCAACTGATTTGCGTGTCATAGTAATCGACATTAAACACTATTGGCGGCTACCAGGTAAGCGGCTAAAGTTAAAGCCATTGCTTGATATCGGAGAAAAATGATGAAAAAACTGATCATGTTTGCATTGCTGGCGTTTGCGGCCAATACGACATTTGCAGGAGGAACCAGTACACCATTTGCAGCAGAAAAATACAGCGTGGTTTTCAAGGCAAAGGGATCCTATGAGTCCCTGCGCGAGATGGTTCAAATTGCCATTGAAGGCAAGGGCCTGAAAATAAACAGCATGAACCACACTGCCGATATGCTGGATCGCACAGGCAAGGACCTTGGCGCGACCACGCAGATTTTTGAAGGGGGTGAGCAGTTCGAATTTTGCAGCGCCCAGATTTCCCGCAAAATGATGGAGGCGGATCCGCACGCAATTGCCATGTGCCCCTACATCATCTCTGTATACAAGGTTCCCGGTGACCAGTACGTCTATGCCTCTTACCGCAAGCCTCCGCAGACGAAAAACCCAAAGCTGAGAGAAGCGCTGAAAGAGCTTGATAGCCTGCTGACGGATATTCTCAAGGAAGCCACCCAGTAATTCACGGCGCATGACAGGGTAGAATCCTGTTCATGCGTACTTTCATTCTTTCGCAATGACGAGTTTTCTGGCTATTGGCCTTGGCGCCATGCTTGGAGCCTGGTTGCGCTGGGGCTTGGGCCTTTGGCTTAATCCGGCTTATCCCTCATTGCCTGTCGGAACACTGGCAGCAAATTTGCTCGGTGGCTATCTCATCGGGATGGCCATCGCATTCTTCTCACAACATCCCGGCCTGACGCCGGAATGGCGTCTGCTGCTCATAACCGGTTTCCTGGGTGCGTTGACAACCTTTTCCACGTTTTCAGCCGAGGTGGTCACCATGATCACCCGCGGGCAGTACTACTGGGCTTTCACCACGTCAGCCCTTCACCTGTTCGGTTCTCTTGGCGCAACTGGCCTGGGGCTCTGGACTTTTAAACTCCTGCGGGGTTGACCATGAACGATGTCATGCTGCGTTTGTTTACTGAAGAAGATCACAAGCACAAGAACAAGCTTATGTATGAGTGGCTACTGGAAACCGGCCGTGAATTGGGTATGGCGGGCGGCTCGGCATTTCGCGCTATAGCCGGCTTTGGGCACCATGGCCGCATCCACGAAGACAGCTTCTTCGAACTGGCAGGCAAGCTGCCCGTGGAAGTGATGTTTGCCGCCAAGGCAGAATTGGTGGATGCCCTGCTGGCCCGGATTGCAGCCGAAGGTTTGCACCTGTTCTACATCCGCACCGCCGCCGAGACCGGCACAACCGGTTAAAGCGCTTCTTCAGAGATTCCCTGATGGATTACACGCAGCAGGTTCTGCTGTTCCTTGCGTCACTTGTAGCCAACTTCTTTTCTGCGCTGTCCGGCGGTGGGGCAGGGCTTATCCAGTTTCCCATCCTGATTTTTCTGGGACTGCCGTTTGGCGTGGCGCTGGCCACGCATAAAGTCGCCAGCGTTGCGCTCGGGCTGGGGGCAACGCTGCGGCATCAAAAGGAAAGTCATCTGGGACTACGCGAGTCGCTCATCATCCTGGGTGCGGGCCTGCCCGGTGTAGTGCTGGGCGCATCCACCATACTAAGGGTTTCGGAAGACCTAGCCACTTTCCTGTTGGGCATGCTTACTTTGAGCCTGGGCGTTTATTCCATATTCAAACCGCAACTCGGCATGGAGTACCAGCCGCGCAATTGGCAAGGACGCGGCCTGGGCATTGGCATGCTGGGCCTGTTCGGCATCGGCTTTCTCAATGGCTCGATTACTTCCGGCACTGGCCTGTTTCTCACCATCTGGCTGATCCGGCATTTCGGCATGGATTACAAAAGGGCCGTGGCCTATACCCTGGTGCTGTGCGGTTTGTTCTGGAATGGCACCGGGGCGCTTGTGCTGGGTTATCTCGGCACCATCGCCTGGCACTGGATGCCGGCGCTGCTTGCGGGTTCGATAATCGGCGGTTATCTTGGCAGCCATGTCGCCATCAAGAAAGGCAACCTTTGGATCAAGCGCTCGTTCGAAATCATCACCATCCTCATCGGGCTGAAGTTGATGCTATGACGGACGAAGATTTCATGCGCGAAGCGCTGGCCCAAGCGCGCCTTGCCTGGGAAAAAGGCGAAGTGCCGGTGGGGGCGGTCGTGGTCAAGGACGGTGCCATCGTCGGACGCGGTTTCAATCAGCCCATTTCCAGTCACGACCCGAGTGCGCATGCCGAAATCATGGCCTTGCGCGATGCTGCAAAAAACATCGGCAACTACCGGCTGGTCGATTCCACCCTGTACGTCACCTTTGAGCCCTGCGCCATGTGCGCCGGCGCCATTTTCCACGCCCGCGTAAACCGTGTGGTGTACGGCGCGGCTGAATACAAGACCGGTGCGGCTGGCAGCATCGTCAACCTGTTTGCCGAACCGAAATTGAATTTCCATGCCGATATTGAAGGCGGGGTTTTGGCAGAAGAATGCGGAAAACTGGTGAGCGACTTCTTTGCCGAGCGCCGTCGCCAAAGCAGGCAGGAACAATAATGCCAAACTACCGCATCGACATTGATAGCAAACTGCAACGCCTGTATTTATGGGAACCTTATCCAGAAGGTGACATGCTGATTCGCGAATATCCCATTTCAACCGCGAAGAATGGCCTTGGGGAAACAAGCGGCAGCTACTGCACCCCGCGTGGACGCCATCGCATCGCCCAGAAGATTGGTGATAAACAACCGCTGTACGCAGTCTTCAAGACTCGAGTACCCACCGGTGAGGTCTGGTCACGCGAACTTGCCAACGAGAAACCGGAATGTGACTGGATACTGACCCGCATCCTCTGGCTTGAGGGCATGGAAGAGGGCAAGAACAAGGGCGGCACCGTCGACAGCCACAGCCGCTACATCTACATCCACGGCACCGACGAAGAACATCTCATCGGTACTCCAGTCTCCCATGGGTGCATCCGCATGAAGAATTCTGACGTACTCGAACTATTCAATCTGGTTGAAGAGGGTGCCGAAGTCAGCATCAGCTAGCCAAAAAAAGCCCGCTTGCGCGGGCTAGTCAGGGAGCAATCAGTAAAACCTACTGCAATACAACCAGGGTAACGCGGCGGTTTTCCATGCGGCCGTCGCGGGTCTTGTTGTCGGCTATGGGGGCAGACTCGCCGTAGGAAATCGAATTCATGCGGTGCAGGGGGATGCCGTTAAGAGCAAGGTAGCGATGCACGGCATCGGCACGAGACTGGCCAATTTTCATGTTGACGGCCTGCGAACCAGAGCTGTCAGTGTGGCCCTGGATTTCAATGAAGACGTTCTTATTGTCCGCCTTGAGCTTAGCGGCAAAGGCATCGAGTTCGGCCTTGGCTGCGTCGGTCAGTTCGCTGCTCTCGAACTTGAAGGCGATCTGGCTGGAGATGTTCATTTCGTACACGAATTTGCCTTCGGCCAGCTTGCCGGCGGCATTGGCGCGGCTAAGCGCATCCTGTGCGGTACGTGAAACGCCATCAATGGCAGATTGCTGCTGGCCCAGGCGACCATCCAGCCTGGAAATATCCTGGCCTTGCTGATCAACTCTTCCATTCAATTCGGCATGCTTGCCGTCCATGCGCTTGTTTACGCCGGCAACCTGATCGTTTACGTATTCCTTGGTTGCGCATCCGGAAACCAGAGCAACTGCAGCCAAACCCAGTAAAACCTTTTTCATTTGTATCTCCGCCTTTTTTATCAGTTGTGATGACAGATTGCTATACGGCAGCCCGCATGAATTCTTGAGAAAAAGCAGGGGCTTGTAAGACCATTGTAAGAAACAATGGCCTTTACAGAGACGATCAAATACCGCGTAACAGTTCGTTGATGCCGACTTTGCTGAGGGTCTTCTCGTCCACTTTTTTCACAATGACTGCACAGTACAAGCTGTACTTGCCGTCCTTGGAAGGCAGGTTGCCGGATACCACCACGGAGCCAGCAGGGATGCGGCCGTAGGTGACTTCGCCGGTCTCGCGGTCGTAAATCTTGGTGGATTGGCCGATGTACACGCCCATGGAGATGACGCTGTTGTCTTCGACGATGACGCCTTCCACGACTTCGGAACGTGCGCCGATGAAGCAGTTGTCGCCGATGATGGTGGGATTGGCCTGTACCGGTTCCAGCACGCCGCCGATGCCGACACCGCCGGAAAGGTGGACGTTTTTGCCAATTTGGGCGCAGGAGCCGACGGTGGCCCAGGTGTCGACCATGGTGCCTTCATCCACGTAGGCGCCGATGTTGACGAAGCTGGGCATCAGCACCACGCCCTTGGCGATGTGCGCGCCGCGGCGGGCGACCGCTCCGGGAACC
>JAHENE010000001.1 GCA_024643305.1 Thiobacillaceae bacterium
CTACGGTCACGAAGAGGACGCCGTGCATTTCCACACCACCTGCAAAGCGGCGCTGGACCCTTTCGGCGCCGACTGGCACCCCCGTTTCAAGAAATGGTGCGACGAGTATTTTTACCTCAAACACCGCAATGAACCGCGCGGGATCGGCGGTATCTTTTTCGACGATTTGAACAGCCCGGACTTCGACACCTGTTTCAAGCTCACCCAATCTGTCGGCGATCATTTTCTGCCAGCTTACGTGCCGATTTTCGAACGCCGCAAGGATAGTGCTTATGGCGAGCGCGAACGCGATTTCCAGGCCTACCGGCGCGGGCGCTATGTGGAATTCAATTTGGTGTTCGATCGTGGCACGCTGTTTGGGCTGCAATCGGGCGGGCGCACAGAATCCATCCTCATGTCCATGCCGCCCATCGTGAAGTGGCGCTACGACTGGAAACCTGAAGCGGGTACGCCCGAGGCCAAGTTGTACAGCGACTTTCTCCAGGCCAAAGACTGGGTGAGGATTTCCTGAGCGGATTTTCATGATCCAACTTCAAGTGAAGGAATTGACCGGAAGTTTCTTCAGGAAAATTCGCAGCATCCGTATGCGCTGGTGGATATTGCTGGCGATCATTCTCACGCCCATGATTGCCATCGGCGTGCTGGTTTGGGAACTGATGTCATCAGACATCCAAGCCAAGTATCTCGCCAAGACTGCTCGAAAAATGAGCTGGCATCTGGAGCATGGGCCTTCAGACCGCGTTCGTTTTCCCAGGTCTGCTCCCTATGACCTGCGGCTGGGTTACAGCAAGCTGCCTGAATACACACAGCGCCTGGTGTCGAATGGCTGGGATATCGAGCGCCAGGCAAAGATCAGCATCCAGATGGAGCGCGCACACGACCTGGGGCTAAACCTGCCGTATCGCGAAAAGAATCAGGGCGGACTTACGCTGCTCGACGACACGGGCAAGGCGCTTTACCTCAATCGTTATCCCGCCCGGATTTACGCAGATTTCACCGATACGCCACCGGTCCTGCGTAACGCACTGCTGTTTATTGAAAACCGCGAACTGCTCACCGAAAAATACCCCAGCAAAAACCCGGCTGTGGAGTGGGACAGGCTGGGGCAGGCATTGATCGACAAGTTCTACTCCATCATCAACCCGGCGCACAATGTACCGGGCGGCAGCACGCTGCCCACGCAAATCGAGAAGTACCGCCATTCACCGGACGGCATCACGCTGTCCATGAACGACAAGCTGAAACAGATGGGGTCGGCCAGCCTGCGCGCCTATCTGGACGGCGAAAACACGCTGCCCACGCGTCAGCGCATCGTGCGCGATTACCTCAACACCGTGCCGCTGGCGGCGGCGCCCCGCTTTGGCGAAGTCAACGGTGTGGGCGACGGTTTGTGGGCCTGGTACGGCCTGGATTTCAAGCAGGCAAATGAAGCGCTTTGGAGGCTGGAAAAAAATCCGAAAGATGCCGAAGGCGCAGCCGCTTTCAAGCATGCCTTGTCGCTGCTGGTGGCCGAGCGCAAGCCCTCTTACTATCTGGGCAAAGATCGCGCGGCGCTGGATCGTTATACCAATGTGCATCTTGATCTGTTGGCCGAAGCAGGTTTGATAACGCGTGAATTGCATGATGCCGCCCTGAAAGTCCATCTGCGAAGTCCGGTCCAGAGAGTCGACCCGCCCGCTCCCCAATTCGTGCTGCAAAAGGCCGGCAACAGCCAGCGCGTGAAATTGGCGGCGCTGCTGGGCGAGCGCCAGCTCTATGATCTGAACAGGCTGGATCTGGTGGCCGAGAGCACCTTGAATGCCGAGGCGCAGGATCGTGTCACTGAATTCCTCCTGGGACTGTCGAAGCCAGCACAGGCGGCCGCCATTGGTTTATATGGCGAACGCTTGATGAAACCATCCAACGACCTGTCCAAGGTGATCTACAGCTTCACCCTGTACGAAAAAAGCCCGCAAGGCATGCTGTTGCGAGTGCAGGCTGACAACCTCAATCAGCCGTTCGACATCAACCAGCAGACCAAACTGGATCTGGGCTCCACCGCCAAATTTCGCACCTTGGTCACTTACCTGGAGATCATTGCGCGCTTGTACGAAGCCTATTCGAAACTGGATGACGTTAAATTGCAGGAGCAGGCGCAGCCCAGGCGTGACGTGCTGGCACAGTGGGTGGCGGAATATTTGCTGGGTGCAAGCGACAAAAGTTTGACTGCGACCCTGGAAGCGGCCATGGCGCGCCGCTATTCGGCGACGCCGGAGCTATTTCATACGGGCGGCGGAGAGCAGACATTCGCCAACTTCAACAAGGATGACAATGGCCGCGTCATGGACCTGTGGGAAGCAACACGCAATTCCGTGAATCTGGTTTACATCCGCCTCATGCGCGACATCGTCATGCATTATATGGAGCAGTCGCCGGGCGCAGCGGCCAGCGTGCTGGAGGACGCAGACAGCCCGACGCGGCGGATATACCTGCTCAAATTCGTTGAAAAGGAGTCCGCGGTTTTCATGCGTCGCTTTTACCAGCGCTATGCCAGGCTGGATGCACCGGCGCTCGCCGAGGAGTTGTACCAGCGCGCACGTCAGAATCCGCGCAGGTTCAGCGCCTTGTACCGTTATCTGGAACCGCGCGCACCCCTGGCTGATTTTCAGCTTGCCTTGCGCCAGCACATCCCGGCTACTGCCAGCATGAGCGAAACGACGCTGAAAAAACTGTATGAACAGAACGGGCCTGCAGCTTATAACCTGGCGGACCGTGGCTATATCGCACAGATCCATCCATTGGAAATCTGGCTCGCGTCATATCTTCGGGGTCACCCCGGAGCGAGTATCGACGAGGTGCTGGCGGCTGGCGTTCGTGAAAGGGTTCAGGTCTATGACTGGCTGCTGGCTGCCAGGCGAAGTGATGAGCAGGATATCCGCATCGAGAGCTTGCTTGAAGTGGAAGCTTTCGAGTCACTGCTCAAGGACTGGAAGCGTTTGGGCTATCCCTTCGAAACGCTCACCCCTTCCTATGCAACCGCCATCGGCAGTTCCGGCGACCGCCCTGCCGCACTGGCTGAGCTGATGGGCATTATCGTCAATGATGGCGCGAGGCTGCCGGTATCCAGTCTGAAAAGTCTGAGATTCGCCGTGGGCACACCCTACGAAACGCACTTTCGCCCGCGCCTGCCGCAGCCGGAGGTGCTGTTCCCCAAGGAAGTCGCCCAAACCGTGCGCAAGGCTTTGGGAATGGTTGTGGAAAGCGGGACGGCGGCACGCCTGCACGGCGCGATCAAATATGCGGACGGAATCCCGGTACCCATCGGCGGCAAGACGGGTACCGGCGACCATCGTTTCGAGCGTTTTGGACCGGGCGGGCAGTTGCTGGAGTCGCGCGTGGTCAACCGTACCGCAACCCTGGTGTTTTATCTGGGCGACAGGCATTTCGGCACGTTTACCGCCTTTGTGCCGGGTGAGCAGGCTGGGCAGTTCCAGTTCACCAGCTCGCTGATCGCGCAGATACTCAAGAATCTGCTGCCCGCCCTGCAGCCTGCCATGTTCCCGGAAACGCTCAAGCCCGCGCCCGTTGTGGCGTTGCCACCCGTAGCGGAAGCGCCGATTGAGTTGCCGGTTCAGCCCACGCCACCCGTTGCCAAGCCCAGGCTGCGTCCGCCAGAAGTACGCGAAGGCACCACCCGTGAAGCCCAGCCTTCACAGACGGGTGGTTTCCCCGACAGCCTGGACCCTGTGTTGCCGCCTACCCCGGCGCCCGCTCAATAATCCAGCCACCAATGACTTTGCATGGTCAAGCGCAGGGTTGCATGACCGATAAGTTAGAATATGCCCCCTATTGTTGGTATTTAGCCTAATCCATGCAGCTTTTCGCCTTTGGCATCAATCACCATACCGCCCCGGTAGCGATCCGGGAACGGGTGGCTTTTGCCGCGGAGCGGATGGGCGATGCGCTGCACGACTTGACCAACCAGCCGCAGGTCAAGGAAGCCGCCATCCTTTCTACCTGCAATCGCACCGAAATTTATTGCCATACACCCGACCCTGAAGCGCCGGTGGCCTGGTTGTCCGGTTACCATAGCCTGCCGCGCGCGGATGTCGAACCCTATCTCTACCGTTTGCCCCAGGGCGAAGCCGCGCGCCATGCCTTCCGTGTCGCTTCCGGCCTGGATTCCATGGTGCTGGGCGAAACGCAGATACTGGGCCAGATCAAGAGCGCGGTAAAAACCGCGGAAGAAGCCGGTACGCTTGGCATGCTTCTGCACAAGCTGTTCCAGCGCACGTTCTCCGTGGCGAAGGAAGTGCGCACCGCCACCGACATTGGCGCGGCTTCGGTCTCCATGGCCGCCGCCTCGGTGCGGCTGGCTGAGCGCATCTTTCCCAGTCTTGGCCAGCAGAATGTCCTCTTCATCGGCGCGGGTGAAATGATCGAGCTGTGCATGACCCACTTTGCCGCACAGCGCCCCAAAAACATTCTGGTCGCAAACCGCACCACCGAGCGCGCCCGCCCGTTGGCCGATCGTTACAACGCAGGTGTCATCGCCTTGAACGATTTGCCCGAGCATCTCGCGCATTACGACATCATTGTCACTTCCACCGCCAGCCCATTACCGATTCTGGGCAAGGGCATGGTGGAAAGTGCGCTCAAGCTGCGCAAGCACAAGCCATTTTTCATGGTTGACCTTGCGGTGCCGCGCGATGTGGAAGAAGAAGTGGGCGAACTGGACGACGTGTTCCTGTACACGGTTGATGATCTCGGCCATGTCGTGCAGGATGGGCAGGATCAGCGTCTCGCACAGGTTGAGCAGGCCGAGGCTATTATTGAAACCAGCGTCCAGGATTTTCTGCACTGGATGGATACGCGTGAAATGGTCCCCATGATTCGCGGCCTGCGTGATCATGCCGAGCGTTACCGGCGCCATGAAATCGAGCGGGCCAGGAAGCTGCTTGAAAAAGGTGAAAGCCCCGAGCAAGTCATCGAGCATATGTCGCGCGCGCTCACCAACAAACTGCTGCATGCTCCCACCCATGCGCTGCACCATATTTCCGAAGACGAGCGTGACTCGCTCGCCCGGCTGATCAGCCGAATCTACGACCTGCCCAACGAGTAGCTGCACCGCTGCGTCAAGCCTGCAGGTTTGCGCGCAGCGGTGCTTCATTTTCCATGAAGCCCTCTCTTTTCAACAAACTCACACAACTTTCCGAACGGCTGGTCGAGCTTGATCGCCTGCTGTCGCATGAAGGTGCGACTGCAGATATGGAGCGCTACAAAAAGTTCTCGCGCGAACACGCAGAACTCACGCCCGTGGTCGAACTGTTCCAGACATACCGGCAAGCCGAGCAGGACGCGGCTACCGCGCAGGAACTGCTGGCCGATCCGGACATGAAGGAATTCGCCCAGACCGAGATCGACAGCGCCCGGGAAAAAATGGCGCAGCTCGAATCCGCGTTGCAAGTAGCGCTGCTTCCCAAGGATCCCAACGACGAGAAAAACATCTTCCTCGAAATTCGCGCAGGCACCGGTGGCGACGAATCCGGATTGTTTTCCGGCGACCTGTTCCGCATGTATTCGCGCTACGCCGAGCGGCAGGGCTGGAAGGTGGAACTGATTTCAGCCAACGAATCCGAACTGGGCGGCTACAAGGAAGTGATTGCCCGCATCGTCGGCGACGGTGCTTACTCGCGCCTCAAGTTCGAGTCGGGCGGGCATCGTGTGCAGCGCGTGCCGGCGACCGAAACCCAGGGCCGCATCCACACATCCGCCTGTACTGTGGCCGTAATGCCCGAGGCCGACGAGATTGCCGATGTTGAACTCAATCCGGCTGATCTGCGCATTGATACATTCCGGGCCAGCGGTGCGGGCGGACAGCACATCAACAAGACTGATTCCGCGGTGCGCATCACCCACCTTCCCACCGGTATCGTTGCCGAATGCCAGGATGGCCGATCCCAGCATTCCAACAAGGCTTCGGCCATGAGAGTGCTGGCCGCACGCATCAAGGACATCCAGGTGCGTGAGCAACAGTCCAAGGAGGCGGCCACGCGCAAGAGCCTGGTTGGCAGCGGTGACCGCTCCGAGCGCATTCGCACCTACAACTTCCCGCAGGGGCGGGTGACCGACCACCGCATCAACCTGACGCTGTACAAGATCGATTTCATCATGGACGGAGACCTGACCGAACTGCTGGATGCGCTGGCGTCGGAGCACCATGCAGAGCAGATGTCCGCCCTAAGTGGAAACGAGGCGTGAGTACACCCAGCCAGTGTCTTCAGCGCGATACGCAGCGCTTGTGTCAGGCCCTGCAACTTGATGTCGCCGAATCCCGGTTGGAAGTCCGCGTGCTGCTTGGACATGCGCTGGGAGTAGGGCGCGCCTGGCTGATCGCGCACGAACATGACGAAATCCCTGATATTGCGCTGGCGGCCTACGGCAAAATGCTGGACCGGCGCATGGCAGGCGAACCTGTAGCCTACATTCTGGGCGAAAAGGAATTTTTCGGTCGCCGCTTCATAGTGACACCGGATGTGCTGATCCCGCGCCCTGAAACCGAGTTGCTGGTCGAACTGGCGCTCGGCAAACTTGCCTCGATGCGGACGGCCCGCATTCTTGACCTTGGCACCGGTTCCGGCTGCATCGCTATTACACTTGCCCTGGCACGGCCGGATTGCGAAATTATCGCCACTGACCAAAGCGCGGCGGCATTGGCAATCGCCCGGGAAAATGCCACGCAACTAGGTGCAAAGGTGATTTTTCATCAGGGCAACTGGTATCACGCGCTGCCGCAGGATGCCGGCAAGTTCGACCTCATTCTCAGCAACCCACCGTATATTGCCCGGGACGATGCCCATCTCGATGCGCTGACGCACGAACCGCACACCGCCCTGGCGGCTGGCGCGGATGGTCTGGATGACATCCGGAAAATCGTGCAAGGCGCTAAAACGCATCTGAACCCTGGCGGCTGGCTGCTGTCTGAACATGGCTGGGACCAGGCGGAAGCCTGCCGCGAATTACTTGAACAAGCCGGTTTTACCAAAGTGCAAACAGAGACTGACTTGGCGGGGCACGGGCGGATTTCCTTTGGGTGCCAGAGTGGCTGACTTGTTTTTTGCCTTGCCGCCCATATTTGCAAACGAGAGCGTTTGGGCGCAAATTCACCGCGCAAGCTGCCTACTTACATTACACTTGAGAACGTTTAAACCGGATTTTTCAGGAGCACCCCGATGAGCATTCAGGACACCATCCGCGACCAGGTCAGCAGTAACAAGGTCGTGCTGTACATGAAAGGCACGCCGCAGTTTCCCCAGTGCGGGTTTTCCGCCAATGCGGCAGGCATTCTAAAAGCCTGCGGCGTAACCGAGTACATGGCCGTTAACGTGCTGGCCGATCCCGAAATTCGTCAGGGCATCAAGGATTTTTCCAACTGGCCAACCATTCCCCAGCTATACATCAACGGCGAGTTCGTTGGCGGCTCGGACATCCTGACGGACATGTATCAAAAAGGCGAGCTGCAGAAAATGCTCAGCACATAACTTGAGCTGCCTGATCCGAATGGAAAAAGCCCCGCTTTGCGGGGCTTTTTTGTTGCCAAAGGAAGTGCGAAATTATCCGACAAAAAACAACGCCCGAAAACCACTTATAGAGTCACATGTCCGCGGTAATCAAACCATCCTTACAGGCCAAATGAGTTAGTGCCGGACAGTCCGATTGCGGTTTTTTGAAATGCATGAACGACGACATCATTGTTCTAGTTCATTGTTCTAATTTGGAAGACCCGTTGCCTTGTCATGGCTCAGGGGGTCTTGCTCTTAGGTGAACGGTGTAACTGGTATCAACGTACTGAGTGCTTTGTTTACGCCCCAATAGTAAGTTTGGACCAAATTGCGAAATATGGCCAATGATGTATATGCAGGGGTGGCGAAACTTGTTAGGGTTAAAACTAATCGGTCCGGATGTTGGGGTTTTCAGCGGGATAATCCGATTGTGTTAGTTACATTTTCTTTTGGCTGATGACAAGCAGGGTAGCCATGACGGGTACGGGTTCTCAAGGATCCAGATCCGGCGCCCAATAAAAACATGAGGAAATTGCATCCGCTGCATACACCTCATCTGCTTCTGGGAAAAGGGCATGATAATAGAAACAATAAACGCTCGGATTTTAACGACCGCATTACTGTATGTGTTTCCTGTGCTTGCTGTCGACGCTGCACAACATACAGCACCAAAGACGTCTACCGCGACAACTACCCGGTCGGTTTCGCAGCTGCGCACTTGTCAAAAGCGCAGCGCCGCCCTTTCGTGTCCGCGCGTATCCAGAACCCCTGTCTTCCTCCCTCCGCCGGTGTATGACATGAACCGAGGTGACTGCGCACTCTTGGGCAGGAAGGCGGAGATCGAAGCTTACCTGGCCGCACTGGAGGAAACCGCAGCACGCTGTCACGCACGCCAGGAAAGCATTTGGCACGCCCTGCAGGATGTAAAGGACAGGTTTGATCGCCAGATTGATGCGCTGCCGCAGGCTGAACATGCTGGAGGCGCGATGCGTTCCTCCTTCCTGTCGGCAATGCCTGCCGAACCTGATGACATGGCTGGTAGCGCCCCCCAGTTTTACAGCGTATGGCTTCGCCGCATCAGAGAAAGCACCGCCAACTACTGCCACATGGTAGATGAGTTGCCGAAAACCATGGCGAATAGCTGCGCCACGATCAATCGCAATATTTCCAGTAATGGTGGCTGTGCTACAGATATGCAAAAGATGGCCTATCAACACTGGATTGACCACGACCTCGAATCCACACGCCTTGATCGTTATGACGCAGCTAATCTTTATTACACAAATAAGCTGCAGCGCTATGGCTGGGGAAACTTCAGGCGTTACTTCAGCGAAGAGAATATTCTTTGCGAAGACAGCAAAGAGGGAAGTTGAAGCTGCTGGTTTTGCACAACCGTTTTTCGCAAGCATTTCCACCATGCTTTCTTACCATGGGGTGGTTATAAAAATGGAAGGATTCTTGAAATGTACAATTTAAAACAGAGCCATGCTTTCCTGTTATGTGGCTGTCTGGTAGTGATGCCGTGGGCATCAGCCTATGCCGCAGATAATCTTCAAACCGCAGCCGAGCAGGCCGCAAAGGTCAAGAAGGGCGGGAAAGGCAACTGGACTGAGATTGCTGGGGGAGATGTTGCGAAACAACCGCCAAAACCACCGAAACCGCCAAAGCCACCCAAACCGACGACTGCCGGGGGGCATGAGGACTGGATCAGCTCGAAAACATCCCAACCCGGAGGGAGACCAAGCGCGAGCGGTGTTGCGGGTGCTGGAAATGGCCCGGGGGTTTCAGAAGCCAAATCCATCAAAATCAGAGCAAAGGGCGCTACGGAAGAAGTGGTCGTAAAGGCGTTATTCCTTCCCGTAACCCCTGAAACTGGCGGAAAGCCGCAAGAGGATGGTGGAAAGGGCGCAGATGGCAACAAACCAAAGTAGCCTCAAAGCTTGACTGCGTGTACGTGCAATGCTGTGCATGGGCAATGCGCGGTACCCCCGATTTTTTTATTCTCAACTTTAAGTCACAAACAAAAACAGAATGACATCGCGATCAGTGGCATTTGAACAAAAATCGGTTCGAGCCAAGCGAGCTTGTGCAGCTCTGCTGGCGGTGGCCGTCATGCCCAATGCGGCGGTACTGGCTGGCCAGGGCATGGAGGGTTTGTACGAGGGCAAACACGAGACCCCATACATCGACGCAACGGGGACAAAACATCAGCTGGAGTTTTCCGACCGGCTTCAGCTGAAAAAACTGGATGCATCGCACTACCAGCTTGGCATTGAGATCGCCGGAAAGGAGGGTGAGGGATGCTCGATGAATGGGCCGGCAATCCGAACAGGTAATGTTTTCGAGTACCGTTACGATACCGAATTGAGCGGGCCCAGGACCGCTTGTGTCCTGAAGGTAAAAGTCGAAGGCATGGAGGCACGGATAGATGATGTGAGAAGACGGTGTGAAATACTTTTCTGCGACAAGCGAGGCATTCTGGATGGCGAGGTCTTTGTCCGTAATCCGGGGGTGACGGGTCTTTCGCTCAAGGAGCAGCAGCGGGAACTGAATTGGGAAACGCTGGATAGAGGTCTGGAGTTGGGCGAATATCAGTGGAAGCCGTCTGTAGGCGCGGATTCATCCATGTTTATCCTCAGGGCCGACCCCAAATACTGGGCGTTGGAGGGGTATGCCTCGAATGGCGATAGTCTGGTGACAGAAGACTGGATGCGCAAGCTTGGCCTGACTGCCGCATTCAATGCGGGCATGTTCGCGGTGGATCATCAGGCGCACATTGGTTTTTCAAGTCCGCCGAAACGCTCAATAACCGCAGTTTCAACAAGTATGAGTCGCTGGCTGTTTACGGCCCGAAAAAGAAAGGCGATCCCTTGTTCAAGATTATTGATCTTGACGGCACGGAGGGTCTCAGCAGGGAAGAAATTGCGAGAAATTACACACTGGCGGCGCAGAACCTTCGCCTGATCAAGAGGTCGGGGATAAATCGCTGGCCGAAGAGCAACAAGAGATGGAGTGAATTGGCATTGGCTCAAGACCAGGAAGGTAGGATACTCGTGATTTTCAGTCGCGACCCGCACAGCATGCATGAATTCAACGAGATACTGCTTGGCCTGAACATCGGCATTGTTGCCGCGCAGCACCTTGAGGGTGGCCCGGAAGCGCAACTGCACATCAAGGCTGGCAAGGCTGAACATCTTTTTGTCGGCAGTTACGAAACCGGATTCAACGAGAACGACGAAAACCTTGTGCAATGGGAAATCCCGGTGGTGATGGGGTTGCGTCCTGTTTCCCGGTAAGCATAGGTACGCCTGCGCAACTTGAAAGTTCAAGCGTGGAATTTTTCGAAAAGGAGAATGGCAATGGTGGGTGACCTGAAGAAGATAATCATGAAAATCCTTAAGATTTCGGCAGGCAGCTTGATTGGCCTGTTTGTAGTTCTCTATGGACTCACAGCCCTGGTCAACTGGTCCGATGAAGACCCCGCGCCGGGCTATGCGCAATACCTTGCCTACGATGCCCCGAATTTTGGCACCGGCCCCAATGCGCTTTACATGCTCAATGGCCTCGATGCCCCAGCAGATGCCGATCCAATGGAATATGGGCGTCAGAAGCTTGAACGCATGTTCAGGGATCACCGCTCCATGCGGGGCTACTATATTTCCAAACTGGAAATCAGTGACCGGCAATCGTCAAGGTTTGGTAGCGGTTCAGACGGTTCTGAGAATGGCGTGTCAGAAAAGCTGGTCGCCCAATATGGTGACGTTTACCACGTGGCTAAGGTAGTTGATGCGAACGGCACTGGGGTCGGCGGGGATAGAACGCCCCAGATGACTTGCCCAGACAACGAGATGAGTTGTCTGGCCTATTACTGGCGCAACCGTGCGGAAATCGAAAAACGCGTGCAGGGAAGCACACTCCCGCTTTCGCGCTTGCACCAAGCCTATGGTATGGATTATTTTGACCAGATTCCGGGGCGGGTAAAAGAGATTGCAACGCCAGTATTAAGTACTGGGTATCCATATTCATCCCATGAGCTGGCCCGCATTGCGCTGGCGACAGAATCAGGCCAGCTAGACCAGGCGATTGCCGATCTTGTCGCCATCGGCGAATTTTATCGCAAGGTTGGAGCGAACTCGCAGACGCTTTACGGCAAGAATGCGGGGAACAGGGTCGTACTAAGAGCAGGGCATCTTGCGTCGGATATGTTGCGCGAACTCTCGCTCCAGCCCGTTCAGCGAGAGAAACTTGCGGCCATTTTGAAGCCGTTATCCCCAGAGATGCTCGACTATCGGGATGCTTACCATCTGGAGACGATGAATCTGATCAATGTTTTCTCGGACCTCACTGAGGGAGAAAGAAACGGCATCATCGAGTTTCAATTTGGCGGTGGTGCAATTGGGCGTGTGATGTCTGTTGTCGCGCCACAGGTTTACCAGCCGCAGGCTACCCGCAATCTGGCATACGAGATCGGGCTCTGGCTCGAAAAGGTCGGCCGCGCAGACGCCAAAGGTGTAAGAAAGGCCATGGAGGATGAAAGTTCGGGCGCGTTCAACCGGAAACTTTACGCAACAAATCTTTCGCTCTGGTACAACCCCGCCGGGAAGAATTATATGCTCGTTGCCAAACCGGAATATGTTCCATACAAAGCCTTTGTCCACGACACTGATCTTTACCTGATGCTTGCGCGGGTGCAATTGACAGCTTCAAACGAACATGATCCCCGCGCCGCACTCGCGCGCCTGGCCGCCGAAACCATCAACCCGGCAACCGGCAAACCGGTGGTATTCGATCCGGTTACCGGCATGTTGTCCACGGATGGCTTGCAGTGCAAACATGAGTTGGAGACGGGTGGTTTAAAGTGCCAGCCCGTTACGCTGCAGGCGCTTGCTTCTGTAAATGGAAGTTAGAAACTTCCGTCGTGTGTGATGCGTGAGATGCTCGACCCGTTATCCAGATGGTGTAACCCGAGGATGGGGATGGCATCAGGAATTCCAGGCGGGCGGACTCGCCGCCACTGGATGTTTTTACGGAGGGAACGTGGGTGATGTGGTTGCGCCCTGTTGCAAGATAAGTGGAAGGTGGGCGTGCAAGTTTCGGCTTGCAATATTTGGTTAAACAACCAGGACTGTGAATTAAGGAGGATTGATTGTGCACAAGAACAACCGCTGTATGGGCTACTTGAGAAACGCACTGACCGGTGTTGCATGTTTGGGCATTGTTTCCGCAGTGGGCATCTTCACGAACGTGAACGTGTCGTGGGCGGCAGACACGAATGCTGGCCAGATGTACAGAAAAATAGAAAAGCAGGTTGTGCTCACAAACGAGTCGAGAACAATCGGTACGAACAAAATTGTTCTTCAGCCTGGCGACAAGGTTACGAAAGATGCGACTGGGAAGATCACCGCCGTGCATTTAAGTACTGAAAATATGAATGTGTCATGTAACTGCACACAAGGCGGCGGTTCGTGCATTTCCACGGCTAATACAGCTAATAATCAATTGACTTGCCAGTCGTCAGGGAACCAGCCATGTGGTTCATGTAAATTTGTAGATAAGGGAAGTTTTTCGGTAAACGGCACGGGGCAAGTTAGGGCAACAGGCGCAACCGGCGTATCGCGATAGAGGGATTCTTTGCTAAGGAAATTGTGGCCGAATCTGGTGAAGGCAGGAGAGCGGGCCATCGCCTGATTCGGCGGGCCACCTGCTGGAAAACCGTATCTGAGGTTTGAACCAGGCTAACTGTCTGACCAAAGAAAGGGCAGGGGCAACTAAAACGCTTGTCGTATGTGATGCGTGAGATGTTCGACCCGTTATCCAGATGGTGTAACCCGAGGATGGGGATGGCATCAGGAATTCCAGGCGGGCATCCTATTGAGTTTGCTGCAACCAGATCAACGAAGCGGCAAGTAAAGGCATGAATGGAGACACGACAAAATGGCCCAGTCTGAAAGGTACGGGAATATGACGATTTCACATGGAGCAGACTGCAGGTGCGGCAGGTGGGATAAAGGCATCATGCTCAAAACCGTCGTTGCAGGAATTGCCCTGATTGCAGGTGCATGGTGCGTTGCCGCTCAAGCCCGGGGAAGCCAGGATGCGCCGGCGGCAGCGCAGGCCAGTGCGGATGCTGAAATCACCGTGGAAATGTCCGATCACGAGATTCGCGTGATGCGTGGCGGCAAACAATTGCATCGGCATAAATTCCGTAACAGGGTGGTTGGGTATGACCGCAATCCGGTTTTTCCTGTTTACGCGATTTATCTGGCAAAGCCGGCCGAGTACAAGGAACTGGTGAAAATGCACAAGGAGTCGGGAGAGGGTGAACCGTCCGGCAAGTCTGCTGCTTCGATGCTGGTTTTTTACGATCCGATGAAAAATCGGGTGATAGAAACGAATGCCAGCCAGGGCCCGGATATGACCATTTTTGATTTCCCCCTATGGTCTGGTGACGGAAAGCGCGCCGCATTTTTGTCGTCTGCCTGGGGAGGGGTGAATGTCGTTAACGTCGAGGATATTCTTCGCGCCGGCCCGGATGCGGATTTCTATTACATAGACAAGCCCCAGGAGTGCAATTCTGGTGGCGTATTCGAGGACATGCGCTGGCGGGGCAGCGATATTGTAGTGTTCGCGTACAGCACATGCGGCGTAACTTTCTTATACAAATTCGGCTTCTCGGATGAGACGCTCATCCTCTTGAGAGGGAGGAGTGGCCCGCTAAGTGGCAGCGTGGATTGGGCGCAGGAAATTTTGCGATCCCCGTTGCAACTTGAACGTACGCTGGGTTCTGGCCCTGGGCATACTGATGTCGGGTCGAAGGAATACAAGGGCGCGCTGATGAAGCACAAGAAACACAATGGACCCAAATAGGAATGACCAACCGCTGTTGGGCAAGACAGGATTCTTGATGGCATTTGATGCGGACCAGTCTCAAGAACAAAACTTGATTGGCTTATAGGAGGGGAAATGCGTATTGGCGTTCTAACGATTCTCGCCGGGTTGGTGCTGATGTTTCCGGCATCGGCTTTCAGCAAAGGTGAAGGCGTCAATGAAGGCAGATCAGAAACTGGCAAGGCCTGGGGTGAGACCAGTTTGATCGCCTCTGGCGATGGCTTGGCGGAGGGTGTCAGGGTTGCCATGGATGCCAGTGGAAACGCTGTCGCTGTTTGGATGCAAATCCATGGCAATGCAGTCAGCATGTGGGCCAGCCGCTATGCGGCCAAGCCTGGAAAATGGGGTAGCACTACCCGTCTTAAAGGTATTGCCCATGAGATGGATTCCCAACTGGCCGGATTGGTCATGGACCCCAAGGGCAATGCAGTGGCTTTGTGGACGGTATCGGGCACCAAGGGCAATGCCATTTGGGCCGCACGCTATGCGGTCGCAGACAATAAATGGACTGTAAAAGCGATAGTCGAACATGGCGACGCACATACGCCTTCAATTGCCATGAGCGACAACGGCAATGCCATGGCGGCATGGGTGCAATCTGATGGTAAACGGGACAGGATATGGGCTAGCCGCCAGGGGGCGGGGAATGGAAAATGGGGCAAGCCGGTGCCGATAGACAATGGCGAAGGCTATGTTGAAAGCGTCAAGATCGCTTCGGATGCCAAAGGAAATGCCATCGCTATCTGGCAGCAGTGGCAGGATTCCGGTTATTTCAATATCTATGCCAATCGCTTCAGCGCAGTGGATGGCAGGTGGGGGGAGGTTGATTTGGTCGGGACTGACACAGGCGTAACAGGCGGCTGGCCTGATGTTGCCATGAACGCAGATGGTAATGCCATCGTTGTCTGGGAAAAATCCCAGGCATTGGATACTCAAATCTTTGCAAGAAGTTTCAAGGCCAATACTGCGCAGTGGTCCAATCTCGGGAAGTTCGAAATCACGCATAGCCCGTTTGCCTTGCAACTTGCCATGGATAAAAAAGGCAATGCGCTTGTCGTATGGCTTACGACCGATCATCAAGCATGGCACGCTGGCGTCTGGTCCAATCGTTACCTTTCTTCCAATGGTGGTTGGTCCAAGGCAACCCTGCTGGATGAAAATAATGAGCGTGATGCGGAATGGCCCCAGATAGCCATGGATGCAAATGGCAATGCGCTTGTGTTGTGGGATCGTTTGCCGGCACGGAACCAGCAAGATGACAAATCTGCGGATATTTTGGCCTATCGTTACGCTTCGGACGGCGCAAGCAGTGCCAAGAATGACATTGTTGTGAAGACACCGGCGTCCGCCGGTTGGCCGTCGCCGGCACTTTCAATGGAGCCGGGAGGCAATGCGATTGCGGTATGGCACCTGTATGACGGCAAGCGCAGCATGATTATGGCAAATCACTATCGGTAACAGATACGGAGATTTTGTGACGAAACTATTTGGAAATGCAGTGGTAATGATTGTGATTGCGGTAGGCGCACAAATGCCCGCTGCTTGGGCGCAGATGAAATTCGAAGGTTTGGAGCGGTTATATTTCGAGCGGGTTCAGATGTCCACGCCTCTGGCAAAAACAGGCCTGAATCTCGCCGAGTTCTTTCCCCAAAAACTGCAACTGCAAAATCAGGAATTGTTGAATATGCCGGATGGAGCCGGGAAGCAGGAAACACGCGATGCCGAATTTGGTCCGGTCTATATCCGCGACATTGCACCGCCTGCCGACGCCTCTCAGCATCGACTGATTATTCGGGAAGTGGTCGATGCGCAGCATCCTCGAATATCGACAAGTTATTGGGCGCTCTATGACGAGGGCCAACGAGTCGATGTCTGGAAATATGATTCTGGCGCCGGCTCTGCAGACGGCAAGGCGCTTTCCAATATGAGCCTGGTTGGGATTGCCAGCCCTGAAAAGGACACGCTGGTGCTACGGACGTACGGCGACATGTTCAGGCCAGGGGGATACTGGTGGGTTCTTGGCAAGGAGCTGGTGTTTTCAATGAAAGAGGATGCAATTTCTTTCGCGCGCGTCAGAAATACATGGGGCATCTTCAAGAGCAATATTGAAGGAAGGCCTGGCATATATACCGAGCAGGAAGCCAATGGTCGATTTGTAAAACGCATGAGCGACCACGTTTCAAGAAAAATCCAGAAAACGTGCGGCTACAAGGATCCGCAGATGGATGATGGGTGGAACAGTGACTGGGTTGTATTGCGTGATGTCGCTCAATGCGTCACCAGCAAGGAAAGAGCCGAAGTAAGTTACCGGGCACTGGATGAACCTTCGTTCATGGAGCGTCAGAAAGGCAAACAATGAAATGGATGCAAGAGCCTGTTCTCAGGAAATGGCAGGACGGACTGCCGAATGAATGTGGGAGCCATCCGGGGTTGTCAGGTTTCCTCCCCATGTCATCAGTACGCTTGAGGAGATGAGACGATGCAAGGAATATGTGCCCGGGCAGCCGGATGGATTTGCGCTGCCTTTGCGTTGATGGTCACGATGACGGTGTCGGCGGAGGAGCCTCATGGTATGAAGAACAATCAGTCAGTAGAGGGCCATTTCATGCCAGGCCCTTTTGTCGAGCCTGCCGATGAACTGCGCAAGTGGCTTTTGCAACAACAAGAGCGAAGCGGAAAGGATGGTGTGCGTCTGCGCATCCGGCTGCCCGTGGTTGTGCATTTTCAGAACTCAAACAGTTGGGGGGTTGAAAGCGCGCATGTCGGATGTGATATTGCAGACAGCAATAAGGGGCTTCGCCTGCGTCTGGACAATACCGCGACCAGCATGTCGTTGAATGACTTGTTGCGCATGCGCTGTGTTTCCAATGCGGGCGCCTGCGCCTTGTGGCTGGAGGGCTTTTCAGGTCAGTTGGTGCCGCTTCACGAGACCGAGCAGAACCGCGGCGTTGGCGATAACGGGGCATGGTTCGCGGTTTTGCGCATCCTGGAAACCATCCCGCAAGGAACAGCCTGTGTGCAGGAAGCCAGAGCATTGGTCGAGGAACGCTAAGCGCAGTTTGTATTTGCCAGTGTGGGCGGTTCAGATGCCTTTTCATCAGTAAGGGCGTCACCTCTCTGGCGAGTTGGCAGCAAAACCATTGTTGCGGCTACCGTAACCGGGCGCGTCATTTTTTGTATCGATATGACTTGGCCGGTATCCAAACAGGGGGGTAGATGGATTATTGCAGTTCGATTACATGTGTCTGGCGGTATGCCTGTGTCGTGATTCGTGCCGCAATTGCGACATCAATGGTTCTGCTCGCCGCGAGCAATATTGAGGCTCAGGCGGCCACCACGAATGTCGACGCGGTTATTGCGGCGGAAATAAACCCTATCAAGGGCCAAGATAATCATGTCTGGCCATTCCGCCAATGGCAATACGCCAGGGCCTTCACCTTCAACTTTTTTGACCGCCTCCCGGGCGTTCCGCTATATGCCTACACGGAGGAAGGGGGGTGGAGCCCATATGTCATCAGGCCGGGCATGGCGGCGTTGGAAGTTGCGCGCCATGCAAACAGAAAATCGTCACTCCACACAAACTACCCGGCATATCCGCCAGCCCAGGCAGGCCAGGCCGTGCGCATGGGGCAGTCCATTACGCATGAACAGGCGCAACGCGCCGCATCCCTGGTGAACGAGACAAAAGGTACTGTCGAAATATCCAGTTGCCCGTTTCCTCGCCACGCCATCGTGTTCTTCGACGAAAAAGAAAAGCCAGTGGCAAGCGTGAACGTTTGTTTTGAATGCGGAGATATCCTGGCATGGCCACCGTATCCGAGTAAAAACGAATCCGGGAGCGGGCTATTGTCCGGGATGACGCGCTTCATGGAGGAAACCGGGCAGCTTAAACAATACGACAGGGTGTTCCCGCTATGGCGGGGATTGTTTCTCGATGAACTCAGGATGCCAGACTATGGCGCACGGAGGGACTGATGTCGTGTGTCGTTCGGTGCAAGCGGCAAAACCTGTCCGGTTTGCGTGTCAGGCGTATCAGTAGCGATTTCAAGAACGAGGCTACTCGATCAATTGCCAATGCGCCTGCTTGAGGATGAACCGATGGGACGCTTTATCGAGATCGGTGCCGGCGGGTACGGGCACGCCGTGACGCTGCAACGTATTATCCCCGGAGACAAAAACCGGCAAGCCATGGTCTTCATCGAGTGTTCCTGTCACGCGGACCTTCTTGCCCCGGTCGCCGCCCGCATAGAAGCCATCAGGCCATGCGTTCAAACCGTCGATCCAGAGGTGAATGTCATCCCCGACCAGCTCTGCGCCCATTGGCCGGTTTACCGCCCAGCCTTCCACAGTAATGGTCTTGCCGATGTTTTCACGTGCCACGGGTTGAGACGTCATTTGGATATTTTGGGTATGTTGTACGCAGCCGCCAAGGATGACGGCAAGAAACAAAAATGAAATAGTCTGCTTCATTCAGATGTCTGCCTGACGACTGGCTGGCAGCTTGCCTCCGGGAGGTTAGGGTTGTTCAATGCCATGCAGGACTTTATATTACAAGTACGCTTAATAAACAAGCGGTTGATGCGCGGGAGATTTGGGGCGAGACGGGACAAACTATTAGCCTCATTCGAATGAAAATGCGCAGGGCATACCAGCGGGGACGAGGAAAGGTGACATGACAGGAAAAGATTCCGAGAATGCGGATGAGCTGCCATTGAAATTGGCTATGCGCGTTCAGCTGGTGTTTCCTGACGGCGACTTCGAGGACATTGATGTGACTCAGTTGGGACCAGATAGCTATCGGCTCGAAGAAACCCCTGTGTTCACTGAATGGGTAGGGCGATTTGATGTTTTCGAGGCCGAACGGTCTGGCGAGGGCCGTTTGCGGTTTCTACGCATAGTCGAACACTCCCCGTTTGAAATGCACAGTTATGTTTTGTCGAGAGAAATTGTCGAGACTGGGGAATTCGAGTCATTCATTGAGGCGGTCGTCAGGGATGGAGGACGCTGGGAGCGCATGATGGGAAGCATCCTGACTCTGTATCTTCCAAAAACCTCGGCACTGAATCCACGGGAAGTGATCCAGGCGATTCAAGACAAGTTGGCGGCTGGCAAACCCGTATAACCTATAAGCATAATCCCCCACAAAAAACTCGATGAAGCTCACGCAGGTTTTTGACAAGATTATTGGCGTGCTGTCCGCGCGGGGGGGAGCCGCGCCTGCGAAAGACTCTTTGGCGCCAGCCGCTGTACTTGCCGATGCCATTGGGCAGACAGATGCCGCCAAAGTCCGGGAAGCCATCCGCAAGGGCGCGGATGTCAATTTCCGCTACCCGAATGGCGATACTTTTTTTCACAAGATCATCCTCGATGCCGGCGAGCAAACGCAGTCATATCAGGATTGGGATGAGGAGAAATGTTTCGATGCCGTTCGCCTGGGATTCGACAATGAAGGCTTGATGGAGCAGGCCCGGCGTCTGTATATCCTGCGCCTGCTGTTGGAAGCGGGTTTGGATACAGAAGCGAAAAGCTCCAGCGGAGAAAGTGCGCTCGAACTTGCGCAGCGACTTGGACGAACCGCATTTGCCGACTTTCTTGGGCAGAGAAAGCATCGTGACGAGAACACTGAAAAGCCGCAGGAAGTGAAGCCTGTGGCCAATGGCAGTGAACTGTTCGAGGCAGTCGATGGGCTTGGGGTCAAGTGGATAGAGGAAATCGTAAAGGGCGGAGTCGATGTCAATATCAGTGACGAGGACGGCAACTCAGCCTTGCATAAAGCAGTGACATACGACAACGAGGCAGCACTGACATACAAGACGCTGTCTCGTGAAGAAGTCATCAAAAAGGGAGACACTTTTCCAGGCGGTTGGCCCGAAGGTCTGTTGGAGCATGGCCGTCGGCTCGACATGATCGGCAAGCTCCTGGAGTTGGGCGCCAACCCCAATGCGGCGAACAAGCTTGGTGAGACTCCGCTGAGTCTTGCGCGAAATTCAGAAAATACCGCGTTCGCAAGCTTGCTGGAGACTGCTGATTCTGCGCGTGGTAAGGGCGTGGCAAAGACCTCGGCATGGAACGGCGCCGAGGCATTAAAGGCAGCCTACCGCGCGTCCGGTTTCGAAATTGCTGAAGCCATTCCTAATCATCCTGCGTCCAATAGGACCCCTTTGTATGGGTACGCCAAGGCATTTTCATACAGCAATAAAAATACGCGAGGCGTAATGATCTTCTGTGTTCGCGAGTGGGAAGAGCCGGTTGTCAGGGCAGTATTGAACTATTGCCACTTGTTGCGTAGCCTCGCTCCGGGCCATGAACTGAAGGTGACAAGCCCACATCCACTTCCCTCGATGCTGGAATACCTGATTTCTGGCACGCCGTCAGCGAATCTCGCCATTCGGCTTGTGATGCAATTGCCTGTTCTGGACGAGCTTTCTCCAAACCGCGCCACCCTGATCGCCGATCTGGTTTTGCTGGTACTAAAGGAGAACATTGATCCACGGTTGGATATGGATCAGCCAGACTTGATCAAACGGCTCGATTCCTTGATTCTTGCCATGGCTGGCGATTCCAGTGCGACAGGGTATGTTCCCCTTCAGGCAATCATGGCACTGGGCTGCCTTGCAGGAGAATGCATGCGCCGGAGATGGACGCATGTCGGTGATGTGGATGTCCATTGGATAGATACCAATCAGGAAACCTCCACTGAGCCAATTGCTCTGGAAATTAGAGCCGGAGACAAGAAAACTATTGTCAATCCGATCGGAAAGGCCAGAAAACACTACCTCAACGGTGGCGAGGATTCGCTGGAAGGATTAAGCAAATATGTCGAATCCACCCTGGCCGAGGCTAAGCATGAGACAGATCGATATGAGCAACGCATGCATGCCACGATATATTTCCCGGAGGACAATGATGACATGGTAAATCTTGCCCCAGTTCAAACACTACCGGTGACGCGCATCGGATATATGCGTTATCGCCTGGAGGAGACGCCTGCTGTAACTTTCACGTCGAAGCTTCAATGTGGGGACGTCATTGAGGCACGGCTGGTGATTGAGCCCGAACTACCCAGGCCCGGGCATGGACGATGCTGGGAGTTGCGGCACACGGCTACGGTGAGGCGCGCTAATCCGTAACATATTGCCCTGGTCGTGAACGCAAATTATTCAACGTCACGCAAGCGAGGTGCTTCACTTGGGTTCTTTGACTTGAATCCGTAAACAACTTCCAAGTTATCTGGCATGCGTTCGAAAGCCTGCCGGAAAATCTTGCGGTAGGCTCTCTCCATAAAGTCTGAATAGTCCGGCCTTTCGCCGGAATAGTTGATTCCGATTTTCATTTTCGGATTGGTTTCATAGATATCGAATAGCCAGGACTCCTCTTGGCCGGGGACATAGAAATAAAAACTGATCTTCACATCAAAATACTCAACGACCACGCCTTCTTCGTCCAGTAGTCCCATGCGCTCATATTCAGGCTTGCGCAGCACCATTTTCTTATTGGTTTTGACCAGAACGGGCTGAATGTAAAGTATCGGTCTTTCCTTACGCTCCACCCAATCGGATTCGTGCTGATAGCCATATTCCGTAATATCACTCTCACTGCGCGTCACGAGGCCACTTATGAAGGATGTCTCAAAAATGAATCGCATGGGCGCACCCTTGAAATAATCATGCCATTTGTGGTTCAGCAGGGGCATGAGTGCATCTCTCACCGGTGCGCTAGTAGCATATTCCGTAATGCGGCTTGTTACTGATTTATCAAAACCATCCAGGCCATCCATCTCATACAACACAATCAATATATCGCCACCCAGACCTGGATTGTCTGCAAGATATTTCCAGTAGCGTTGCATCAATGCATGCCCATATACATTCACCTCGTCGGAACCGACTGGAAGACTATGTGTTTTCTTTAGTGAGTCCGAGGTTTCCTGGTAATACTGTTGGAGCTTTTTAAGGGCAACTTGATAGTGAGAGTCGAGCGGCGTTAAATGCTTGTACAAGGTGTCCGAGCGATTCTTTTCTGTCCATTTCATGTAGGTGGCGTAGTCAGCCATGTTGACAGGCTTTCCCCATGCACTTGCTTCTTCGGTGCGGTATTTGAGAGTCAGCAGGCCAGTGGCCACGAGCGCGATGACGGCAATCGCAATGAATATGCTTCTCAGTTTTTTTGTGGGCATTATTTTGATCCTCCCGGATTGAGTTCGTAGCCGGATATTCAACTTGTTATGATGGCTATCAATAAGACTCTGTTGTCGTCGGGTTGTTATCGCATGCCTTGGTCCAAGGTTGTACGCTGTTGGCTGGGTGCGATTCACAAACAGGCGCAATTGAACACAATCGCGCAGGCTCCCTCACAATTTTATCTGAAAACGGCCAAACGGGTTTTTGCAACTCGCCATGCCGGGTGGGGCACAACACATGCGCTAACCGCCTTCCATATTTCAACCGCGCAGCATGCCAAGCGCCATGGGCAGCCAGCGTTCCTGTATCCAGCCCGGTTCATCCAGGTGGTGAATGATTTCCGCTTTCCAGCCGGCGTGCGTAAGCTGGTTGTGCATGCCCCAGGCGGCATTGGTGTTGGTGGAATGGATGATGACCGGACAGAGAGGCGTCAGGCCGGATAGATAATCAGCGACCTGCCGTCCGGTGCCCGGGTCGGGGTCGCTGTCTTCCAGCCGATAGAGATCGTGGTCGAGAGAAATCAGTTTTGCAGCAGGGAGCAACTCAGGCAGGTCGCGGATCATGTGTTCTGCAATACGCCACGTGCGAATATCAATGAGTGACTGGCAGCTTGAAACGGCGCGAATGAAATTGTCCACCCTTCCGGCATTGTCTTCGAGAATCAGCCACATAAGATCATGCGCTTCCACGTTTTGTTCAAGGCTAGTCATTGGTAGGGGGCGTTATGATTTTGCATGTGCGAGAAGCAGCGTGTACAGATCGTACGGCTTGTGTTCGAGCGCGAGATAACGGAACAATCATGTTGTTGCTTTCCTTATGAACTGCATTCAACGGAAGTTCATGGGCTCAAAAGAAGCGATTGGTAAAAATGTACTCCAGTTAACATTCGATAAGCAAACGTGGACGGTGGGCTGAAATGGCATGCTGGAAAGAGTGGCCGCCATGCTTGCGCGGCCTGCCTCCGAAAAAAGAATAAACCAAATGTCACAGGGGAAATCCCCGCGAGCAGGGCTTTATTCTGGATCCATTGGCCGTATATCTCTTGTGCTGAATGTCTAAATTCCGAGAGAAAGTTCTTTCAGTTATTCGGGGCAATGATGTTGTTTGGTGCAATGATGTTATTCGGCGCAATGATGTTATTCGGCGCAATTATTTTTTGTGGCGCGGAAGGGTTCATGGAGTGCGCTTTAGGGCGGGCATCCGGGCGATTGTCGACTTTTTCAGGCAGGACTGTGCCAGATTTCAAAGCGGAAGGTTTGGGCGGAGTTGGTTTTTCCGTACACTGTGTCTGTGTTTCGTTTCGGCAATTGTTTAGTTGTCCCGTTGCGTCGCAAACTTGGCGCGTGCAAGTCCGACATTGATCATAATTGCCCGATGTGTCTGCTTTCCATTTGCCGCAGTTCCACTGAACTTCGGCCATGGCCTGGCCTGCCGCCGTACAAAGGAGCAGTGCTGCAAGAACTGCCAAGTAGCGAGAACCTGAATCGTTTCCAATAGACATATCTGCCTCCGTTTTGGTTGGGGGTTTTTTGGAGTCTTCTCGTTTTCTTCTCTGGGGACAATGGTACATGTTTACCCTGCCTTTTTTTTCCTAATATTCAGGGCTCATGTGGCTTGAAATGGCACACAGCGCGAGTTAAAGTGGTCAGGCACGCGATGCCATCCAGCCAACGCCGATAGCCCTGTTGCTTGATGGCGTGGCGTTTTCTCCGTCCCGGGAAATCGCGGGACGAGCTTCAGGATGTGATTGCGATGTTCGGTTTATGGTATCTCCGGTTTCGTCCCGATGGGCGGGCATTTCAAACACTAAAAATGGTGCGCAATAATGAAGAACACAAAAATCACATGGCGTCTTGTCGTAATCAATACCTTGTTTGTTTCAAGCCTGTTGGGATGCGCCAACAACAATAAGGTTATGGTTGACCCCGGACCCGGCGGGCAAAGTACGGCGGGTGACGCCGGCAGCGTTATCGTTCGGGACCATAGGGCTGCAAGCCAGGATGTCGTAGGTGCAAGCCGGGTTCCGGTTGTTCGAGACCAACGAACTGACAACCAGATGGCGGCGGACTGGTCCTGCAAGGGCGGTGCTGTCAAGATGATCCGGGATAATCGAGACGTTGCCGAACGTAGCGTTCTTCAATGCAGAGGTGGGTCATTCATCCGGGAAGACCGGAATGCGCCGCAGCGTGTTGAAAACTGGGAATGCAGTGCTGGGGGTGCTGTGGCGGTTGTCCGCGGCGTCCAGGACAGTAGGCTTGAATGTATCCGCGGTACGTTTGTTCTGAAATAACCCCCCGACAATTTAAACAAAAGGAGCACGAGAACATGAATAACAAAAGACTCACATGGCTTCCCGCCATTATCAAAACATTGTTTTTTTCGCTAATGCTGGGCCTGGGTGTATCTGCCATTGCCGATGAAGCCATCCCCCAGCACTTGGTAAAAGCGGTTGACAAGGCACTATTAGGTAGAGGCGGCACCGACCTGAAAGTGTTTGGGCATGACTTTCGCATAAGCAATATTGCCCCAGGCCCCAAGAGGGGCTCAGGATACAAGATGCGTTTGGCTGATGGTCGGGTTGTTATTGTGCAAGGTAGCATTGACCACAAACTGAGCTTGCGCAAGGATGATGTGGTTGCCTATCGCATCATTGTCGAAGATGGAAACGTCATATCGGCGGACATCACCGATGTGGACCGTGGTGGCTTGCTGCGCAGCATGGACTTGGGCCGAGCCGCCGACATGAATGACATGCTTCATATGTCGGCCACGCGGGAAGCGCGGGACTGGGAACAGGTAATGAGATATATCGTTGCTGTGGTTGCCGATAGACTCGTCCTCCAGGAAAACCTGGCCAAGCACCCGCGTCCGGGCTCGCAGTCCGGTTCTGGCGGTTCCGGTGATCGAGACCATCGAACCGGCAGTTCGAGTGGATCAGAAGGCGATGCTAGTCCTGCTGTCCGCGATCATCGAGACAATGGCAGCACTACTGTTACTGATCATAGGGATGGCAGTAGTGGTGCAGCCGTCACAGACCATCGAAGCAGAAACTGACGCTATGCGTCTGGCAGCGGTCTGAACCTGCATGGCAGGCAAGACTTTTCTGCTTGAAACTGGCAAGAAGCCCCGCCACTTGAAACATCAGTGGCGGGGCTTCCTGTTTTCTGTCTGTGGGCGCGTAAGCTGCGCGCTATTGCGGGTCAGCCGCGGCAACGACGCGGATGTTCCAGCCGCTGCATTCAACCGTTTGTCCGGCGCGCATTTTTGCGGTCTTGCGGCTTTCCGGGTTGCCATCCACCGTCACTTCGCCATTGGCGATCATCAGCTTGGCCTGACCGCCGCTGTCTGCCACGCCGACAACTTTCAGCAGGTCGCATAGCGCGACATGTTCGCCGCGCAGCCTGAATTCCGTGTCGTTGGCTTGTGCCATCAACTGACGCCCTGGCTGGTCAAATAATCTTCGTAGTTGCCGTGGAAGTCGATGATATTGCCGTCGCGGATTTCCAGGACGCGGGTGGCCAGCGAGCTGACGAATTCGCGGTCATGGCTGACGAAAAACAGCGTGCCCTTGTACTTCTCCAGGGCGTTGTTGAGCGCCTCGATGGATTCCATGTCCATGTGGTTGGTGGGCTCGTCCAGCAGCAGCACATTGCTGCGGCCCAGCATCAGTTTGCCGAACAGCATGCGGCCCTGCTCACCGCCGGACAGCACCTTCACCGGCTTGCCGATTTCGTCGCCCGAGAACAGCAAGCGGCCCAGCGTGCCGCGCATGACCTGGTCGTCGTCGCTGGGGCGGCCCCACTGCTGCATCCAGTCGAGCAGGTTCATGTCCACGGCAAAATCGGCCGCGTGATCCTGCGCAAAATAGCCCAGCGTGGCCTTTTCCGCCCATTTGATCTTGCCGTGCTGCGGGGCCAGGTCGCCCGCCAGGCAGCGCAGCAGCGTGGTCTTGCCGGCGCCGTTCTCGCCGATGATGGCAATCTTTTCGCCGGCTTCCACGCGCATGCTGAAGTCGCCGAACAGCGGCTTGTCGAAACCGTGGCCGAGATGCTCGATTTCCACCGCCTGGCGGTGCAGTTTCTCGCGCTCGTCGTATTCAAAGCGGATGTAGGGATACTGGCGGCTGGAAGGCTTGATGTCCTCGACCTTGATCTTGTCGATCTGGCGCGCGCGGCTGGTGGCCTGGCGTGCCTTGGAAGCGTTGGCCGAAAAACGCCGCACGAATTCCTGTAGGTCGGCAATCTGCTGTTTGGCCTTGGCGTTGTCACGCTGCTGCTGCGAGCGTGCCAGCATCGACGCTTCCATGTAGTCGTCGTAATTGCCCGGATACACGGTGAGCTTGGCGTAGTCCATGTCTGCCATGTGCGTGCAGACCTGATTCAAAAAATGGCGATCGTGCGAAATGATAATCATCGTGCCGTCGTGGTTGTTCAGCACGTCTTCCAGCCAGCGGATGGTGTTGATGTCCAGGTTGTTGGTCGGCTCGTCCAGCAACAGGATGTCCGGGTTGGAGAACAACGCCTGCACCAGCAGCACCCGCAGCTTCCAGCCTGGCGCCACTGCGCTCATCGGGCCGTTGTGCTGCTCCAGCGGAATGCCCACGCCCAGCAGCAGTTCGCCTGCCCGTGCCTCTGCGGTATAGCCGTCGTACTCGGCAAACTCGCTCTCCAGCTCGGCGGCGCGCATGTAGTCGTCTTCGGTCGCGTCCGGGTTGGCGTAGATCGCATCCTTTTCGGCGCTGACGCGCCACATCTGCTCGTGGCCCATCATCACCACGTCCAGCACGCGCTGGTCTTCATAGCCAAACTGGTTCTGACGCAGCCAGGCCATGCGCTCGTTCTTGTCGATGCTGACATTGCCGGCACTCGGCTCCAGCTCTCCCGCGAGGATTTTCATGAACGTGGACTTGCCGCAACCGTTGGCGCCGATCAGGCCATAGCGGTTGCCGTCGCCGAACTTGACGGAAACGTTTTCGAACAGCGGCTTGGCGCCGAACTGCATGGTGATGTTGTTGCTGATGAGCACTTCAGGAATCCAGAAAAAATGAAGCAAACCGCGCATTTTACCTGCTTTGCGCTGCTTTACTTGGCAAAGGGCCGGCAAGCAAGCCCCTTGATTAAAGCGTGTTAGGGCCTGGGGGGTGGGTAAAGTTCCCCTTTGGCACTAGCTCGGGGCCCGGCCTGGCGTGTTAAAACTGGTAGATATGTACGATGCCGGTCGGACCGAACATGGCATAATATAAGCAATTAGTAATATTTAGCCAGAGAATTTGAAATGCCCCGACAATTTGCCCCCATATTCAGCCTGCTCGCCTTGGCCGCGCTAAGTTTGTCAGCCAGTGCTGCTGCGCCAGCAAAATTCACCCCTCAGGCCGCATCAGCCACGGGCGTTTATAAAATCGCCATCGACTCCAAAGTCAGCCTGGCGGAAGCCGCCGATTCCATGCGCCTGCGCGCCAACGCGCACAACCTCAAACTGGTTGCCGAACTGCCCCTGTCCAAACAGGTTGAAGCGACGACCGGCGAGGCGCAAAAGACCATCACCATCTTCCAGTTTTGCGATGCCGTTACCGCAAAAAAGCTGATCGACCTCAACCTGGACTTTTCCGTGTACATGCCCTGTCGCATTGCCCTCATTGAAAATGAAAAGGGCGAGGGCTGGCTGGTGATGATGGACGTGAACACGGCCGCCATCGCAAATGAAAAGCGACTGCCCAAAGCCCTGCAAGAAAAAATCAACGAAGTGCGCACCGCGTTGATAGACGTAATGAAAGCGGGTGCAGCCGGCGACCTGTAAGCCATTCTTGTCGTGCGAATCAAAAAGGGCAGCCTGGGCTGCCCTTTTTATTTCCTGGCTGAGGGTGCCTGACTAAAGCCCCTGGATCAGCTTCTTCAAGCGGGTTTGCAGTTTCTCCGGCGCTGTGTCCTTGGCGGATTTGTTTATCAGCTGGCCCAATGCTGTTTCCAGTTGCGTCCTGGAATAGCAGGATTGGCAATGCTCCAGGTGGTGTTCGAACTTGGCCAGGGTTTCAGGGTCCTTCATCTCGCCATCGAGATAGGCATACAGGCCATTGATCGCTTCCATGCAATCGATCTCTTCAATCCCGGGTTTGTCATTTCCGCTCTTCATGGCTTGTAACCTTTCATCTCATTGCCAGTAACCAATCCTGCCTCGAGCGCGTGTTCCCACAGCGCCTTCTGCAGCAAGGTGCGCCCGCGCTTCATGCGGGAGCGTATTGTGCCGGGCGGCACACCCAAAACCTCGGCGGCCTCATCGTAAGAAAGCCCCTCTGCATTAACCAGCAGAACAGCAACCCTGAATGCCTCGGGCAGCTTCTCGATGGCCGACAAAATATCCTCGCGCAACAGCTTGTTGGCAAACTCGCGCTCGGGATTTCCCCACCATGTCAAAAAATCCGCAGACTGCTTTATCAGCAAGGCGGTGATGTCGTCTTCCTCACCCTCCTCAGAAAAGTCATCGTAGGAGTACGCAACAGGCCTGACGGATTTTTTCCTGTAATCGCTGATATAACAATTGTGCAATATGCGAAACAGCCACGGACGGAAACGGTCCCGTTCATCCAGCGTGCCGATGGCAGACCATGCCTTGGCAACAGACTCGGATACCAGATCCTCCGCATCAGCACCATTGCGAGTCAGACGCATGGCCAGACCATAGAGGGAATCCAGGCATCCCTCGATGTTTTGACTAAACCAGGTTTTAACATCCGCATCCGACATGGGCAGGGTGATCTGAATAATCGTTATTTTTGGATTCTTAATACATAGACGCAATTGTCCGGCTTCCAGGTCCCGAAATGTTGAAAATTCGGGACCTGGGCACGGATTTCATGTTTGCACTACGTCAAAAGCTCAGGGTCGATGCACCTTCGTTGATGAGCTGATGCATGGCCATAGAGCTGGTAATGCTGACACCATCGATCAACTCATTTTGGCCATAGCCGCGAACCTTGGCACATGCAGGGCAGGCCAAAATCCGGCCGCCGGCAGCAATGAAGTTGTCGATCATCTCGCCTAGCGGCGGGTCAAGCGGATTCAACTGCGCGACGGCGGCTGCGCCCTTGCGAACCAGATCAACGCCAGCGCTGACCAGAAACATGGTGACCTCAAGGCCTGAATTGATGCCGCTGTTGGCAACGCTCAAGGCCACGGAAGAACGCTCATCATCGAGCCCCTTGGTAACGACTACAACCAGTTTTTTCTTGTCAGACATGATTCTCTCCTTAAGTGAAAATACCCCCTGGCATGGCCAGGAATGGAGCACGCACCGTGTACAAAATCAAAAATGGCGTGCTTAAGGGAGAAGACGCGGCGAAACGGGATTCAGGTCCCGGTTTGATGAATTTATTTGTTGCGATGAGCAGTAGGGGCGGCTTATCTGTTCTTTATCAATTGTTGCCGCGCTTTAATTAACAGG